>CAILWD010000050.1 GCA_903837815.1 uncultured Chloroflexota bacterium
TGAGGTCATCGCCCAGGCTTTCTGGTCGATGCCGACGTTGTACACGCCGGGGACGTTCAATTCCTGGTCAACGGAGATGACGAGGATGCCCTTGGAAACAGCTTCTTCGAGGGTCGCATTCAAGCCGTTGACGTCGCCGGGGTTGACGAGGATGGCGTCCACTTCCTTCGCCATCAGGTTCTGCAATTGCTGAATCTGCCCGGCGACATCGGTGTCTGCGCTTTCGATCACGAGTTCAGTGGTGATGCCCTGAGCCATGTATTCGGCATTCACTTCTTCGAGTTCCGCAATCATCTGGGTACGATATTCACTGCTGATGAAAGGGTTGGAAATGCCGATTGTGAAGACTTCCGCTTCCGCGGGCGCTTCGGTAGCGGGCGCAGCCGCAGGGGCTTCAGTGGCGGCAGGCGCCGCGGGCGCTTCAGTGGCGGGCGCGCCGCAAGCCACCAGCATGGACGCGACGGCAATCAAGGTTGCGATTACCATCAAATACTTCTTGAGATTATTCTTCATTTGCTTCTTCTCCTGGTTAGTAGATAGAATTTGAATTTTTGCTCGAACCGGACAAGTATGACTTTTTGCCAGGTACCTCCTTGTATCTTGGTTATGCGTTTTCTGTAAGTTTGCCAACTAAACGATCGTGAGATGTGGATCGTCTTCAACAATGAAAAGGTAGTTGGATGTCAGCGCGATGACGCCAATAATGCCCGCGTCTGAACCTGCGCGCGAGAAATTGATGGACAGATGCGTGGTCGCCAGCGGCAGGGAACGCCGCAACACGGCGCGGCGGATCGACACCAGAAAATGATTGCCAAAATTGGAAATTCCGCCGCCGATAAAAATATGACTCGGATTGAAGAAGTTGACCAGCCCCGCCAGCACATCGCCGACCATCTGCCCGCTGGCGCGGATGATTTCCAGCGCGGCTTCATCGCCTTCGCGACAGGCGGCGTTGACATCCTCCAGCCGCAGTTTTCCACCATTGGCTTTGTAGAATTTGACGAGGTAAGGCCCCGAACCACTTTGGGCTGCCGCCAGCGACTTTTCCAGGATTGCCGGTCCCGCCGCCATGGCTTCGAGACATCCCCGATTTCCGCAACGGCAGATGGGCCCCTGTTTATCCACGCAGATGTGACCGATGTCGCCGGCGCAGCCGTCGCTCCCGCGATGGATTCTGCCATTCGAGATGATTCCCGCCCCAACCCCCGTTCCAATTTTTACGAAAATAAAATGATCTATGTTTGCGCCGTCCCCGGTTTGTTGCTCCCCCAAAGCCATAATATTGACATCGTTATCCACCACCACGTACGCCAAAGGAAAGGCTTCCTTCATGAAATCTCGAATTCGGAAATTTTCCCAATGCGGCATCAATGGCGGGGCTACCAGAACGCCGCGCGCAAAATCCACAGGCCCCGGCACGCCCACGCCAATTCCCAAAAGTTGGTCCGGGTCACAACCCTGGGTTTGAATCATCTCGCGCACCAATTCGATGCAGCGCGCGAGGAGTTCCTCGGGTTTCGAGCGGACATCCGCCGATTCAGACCTTCGTTGAATGATTCGTCCGTTCAGTTCCGCAAGCGCGGCATCCAGGCTGGTTGCGCCCATGTCGATTGCGGCAATATAACCGAGTTTGTCGTTGATTTTCAGAAGCTGTGGTCTTCGTCCACCCTGCGACGCCCCCTCTCCCACTTCCACCAGATATTTTTTATTTAGCAGGCTGCGGATTTCCTGTGAAGCTTTGGCTTTCGACCAGCCGGTGATGCTCGAAATTTCGGAACGGGAGATTTTTCCCTGCCGCCGCAACGCCCGCAAAATCTCCGCTTCGGATGAATCCACCACAAAAGGAGCGGAGAGTCGGGGGGGCTTGTTTGTGCTTGCTTTTTTATCGGGGCACATGAGCGTCACTTCTACTTGCAGGGATTCTGCGCGAAGAACACTACGCAATTGATTTGATTATATTGATTTCATTTCGTGACACAATAGCCAAACTTGAGAAAAAAACTAAGAACTTTGTTTATTTCAAAGACAAAGTTCTTAGTTTACTGTCCAAACTAAAAAAGGGAGCTCGACCTCTACTTGATAACCTGAGAAACCTTGCCCGTTTTCTTGTCTTTTAAAATAATCTTCAACTTGCCTTCGGGCATGGTCTCTTCCTTGATGAGATAATGCTGGTCGTCGTACTCCTTCAACCCGGCATTCTCGGCATTGACCTGCCCCCCGCGCCATTCCTTGACTTCGATGGGCTCCCATTTCTTGCTGGCAGCCGCCTTGTAGCAGGCGTCGATAATGGTGTTGACCACATAGCCGTCGTAGAAGGTTTCCATTGGGGCGACGCCCTTGTCCATCGAGTTGAACATGTCCATGAACATCTCGACGTAGCCGAGCGAACCGATTTCGTCGCCGACGGGGAAAAGCCAGCCCGTGTCGCCTTCGGCTTTTTCAGCCACGTACCCGCCCTGCCCGACGCCGGTAAACATCTCGAAGCCGGTCCGCAGCCAGTGATTCAGCCAGACCGTTCCCTCGGTGCCGGAGACCTCGTCGCGCAAATCCATGCCGCCGCGGAAGGTCCAACTGACCTCGAATTGCCCGATGGCTCCATTTTCGTAGCGAACCAGCCCCACGGCGTGGTCTTCCGCGTCGATTGGATGAACCTGGGTATCTGCCCAGCAGGTCACTTCGGCGGGGCGAATCCCCTTCCCGATAAAGTTGCGGGCAATTTCGATGCAATGACAGCCCATATCGACGATGGCGCCGCCGCCCGAAAGTTCCTTTGTCCAAAACCAATCACTGTGCGGGCCGCCGTGCGTCTCACGCGAACGCGCCCAAAGCACCTTTCCCAGAGCGCCTTTTTGCGCCGACGCAAGAGCCTTCAAGGTCTTGGGCGTATAAACCAGGTCTTCGAGGTAGCCATGAAATACGCCTGCCTTTTCGACAGCCTCCAGCATTTCCAGCGCTTCGGGTCCGCTGATGGCAAGGGGCTTGGTACATAAAACCGCCTTGCCAGCCTCGGCAGCCAGCA
>CAILWD010000051.1 GCA_903837815.1 uncultured Chloroflexota bacterium
CGATGAAAGACCTATATCGCGGAACCCTCGTCCGCCTGGCAGATGAATCGCCCGAAGTGTTGGCAAAGGCTTTCGCAAAATGGAATCAGGATACAGAGCAGCACCGCCTTGCAGACGACGACCCCGCCCAGTTATGGTCGGAGAAAAAACTCAAGGAGTATATCGAGAAGCGGGCGGAGAATTTATCGAACTCGTTTCGGTTTTCGATTCGCACGCTGGAAGATGACAAACTCATCGGCGGCGTGGGGCTGTGGATTTCATCCTGGACTCATTCTGAAGCCTGGCTGGGAATTTCCATCGGCGAACGGGATTACTGGGGCAGGGGCTACGGCACCGAAGCCGCGCGGCTGATCTTGCAATATGGATTTCTGGAACTCAACCTGCGCCGCATCTCGCTGGGACTTCATGCCTACAACGAGCGAGCGCGGAAGTCGTACGAGAAAGCTGGCTTTGTGATGGAAGGCAGGATGCGCGGCGAAGGCTGGCGCGACGGCGTCCACTACGACAGTTTGTGGATGGGAATCCTGCGCGAGGAGTGGTTTGCCCAAACTGGAGCGAAGCCATGAAAAATCTCTTTCGCGGAGAACTCGTCCGCCTGACGGATGAAGAACCCGAAGTGCTGGCAAAGGCTTTCGCCAAATGGGCGCGGGATACGGAACAGCACCGACTCGCCTGTGACGACCCCGCCCAGTTGTGGTCGGTGAAAAACATCCAGGATCACATGGAAAGCCATCCCGAAGATTCGCCGAACTCGTTCCGCTTCTGCATCCGCACCCTGGCAGATGATGTGCTGATCGGCAGCATGGATATTTGGGTCGATCACTGGACTCACTCTGAGGGCTGGCTCGGAATCTCGATTGGCGAACGTGATTACTGGGGCAAAGGCTACGGCACCGAAGCCATGAAGTTGATCGTGCAGTACGGCTTTCTGGAGTTGAACCTGCGCCGCATTTCGCTTGGCGTCCACGGCTACAACGAACGCGCCGTGAAGTCTTATGAAAAAGTTGGCTTCAAGTTGGAAGGCAGGATGCGCGGAGAAGGTTTCCGCGATGGCGTTCACTTCGACGGCTTGTGGATGGGAATTTTGCGTGAGGAATGGTTTGCCTTGCAAGGAGCATAGCCATGAAAGATATTTTCACAGGCGATCTGGTCAGGCTCTCGGCTTTCGACCCCGATGAAATGGCGAAAGCGTACACCAACTGGACGCGCGACTCCGAACTCACCCGCCTGTTCGACGGCGGCGCATCAGTCTTACATTCTGCAAAGGCAGGCACGGATTTTTTCGAGAAGATGGTCAAGGAGGATGGCCCCGCCAATCATTTTTTCAGTATCCGCAAGCTGGATGACAACCGCCTGCTGGGCGACATCAACCTGGATGTCATCAACCAATGGGGTTCGCGTGACTCGTTTGTAGGTCTTGGCATTGGCGACCGCAACGACTGGGGCAGGGGCTACGGCACTGACGCGATGAAAATTATTTTGCGATTTGCCTTCACCGAGATCAACCTGCGCCGAGTCACATTGACCGTCTTTGAATACAACCCGCGCGCCATCCGCTCTTATGAAAAGGTTGGCTTCCGTCATGAGGGAAGGCTGCGCGGCGCACTGTTGCGCGACGGCAAACGCTGGGACATGCTCTACATGGGCATCCTTGCGGAAGATTGGCAGGAAAAATATCATGCCTGAAAAAATAAACCTCGATAAGCTCAATTCAGATTTGCTGACCGTGATCAAGCCCGATCATGGACATGCCCCTCCGCAGGCGGCTGGACTTTGGAACGATGCAAGCCTGTCGCTCATCCGCTCCCGTGAGCATGTCCAACCCTCGGCTACTGATCTGCGGATGGTGGTGCGCATCCAAAGAAAGAATAAACATCCGCATTCGACCAAGAAACACAAGTAAAAGCAGAAGGAGAATCATCATGACTGAAAATGCGAATCTCGCCGCTGGCTTGACCCTGCGCCCCGCCCGCTGGGACGACATGGAAGCGGTGGCAAAACTCATTTACGCCGTCTGCGAGGCAGATGGCGACGTGACGGTTGCCGCCACTGCCGAAGATATGGAAAACACCTGGAAAACAGAGGGCTTCAATCTCGACCGCGATGCTTTCGTTGTGGAAGCGCAGGACGGGAGCCTGGTTGGGTACGAAGAGTTCTTCCATCAAAAAGACCAATACCACGACCTCGACGCCGACGGATATATCCACCCTCAATTCAGGGGACAAGGCATCGGCACGACCCTGTTGCGCGCGGTGGAAGTGCGCGCCCGCGAAGAAATGCAGCTTGCCGCACCCGACCTGCGGGTCTTCATCCGCAGCACCATTGATAACAAGGATCAACTGGGGCATGAGGTGATGAAAGCCGAAGGTTATTTCCCCGTCCGCTATCACTGGCGGATGGAGATCAAATTGCAGGAAGCGCCCGCCCCTGTGACCTTTCCCAACGGAATCGAACTGCGTCCCTTCGTCAAAGACCAACACGCCACCGCAGTCTGGGAGGCGGATAACGAAGCCTTCCGCGACCATTGGGCGCATCACGACTCGACCTACGAAGAATGGACTCACTGGAAATTCGGCAAATCCAACTTCGACCCGAGCCTGTGGATGATTGCCTGGGATGGCGACCAGATTGCGGGCTACTCGCAAAACCGTGTCCGCATGGGAATTGGCTGGATCGGCACGCTGGGAGTCCGCCGCCCGTGGCGCAAACTGGGGCTGGGGCTTGCCCTGCTCCAGCATTCCTTTGGCGAATTCTACCAGCGCGGCATGACCACCATCGGGCTGGGGGTTGACGCATCCAACCCGACGGGCGCGACCCGTCTCTACCAGCGGGCGGGGATGTACGTGGCGAGCGAGTTTGCCACCTACGAAAAGGAACTCCGCCCCGGACGAAATCTGGAAGAGTAGGCTTCTTGCATAAGTGTTGCCGCCGATGACTTCGGCGGCAACACTTATTTGGATGGCTCCGGGTAGTGAATGTGAAGGCTCCCGGTTACAGCCCGTTCACGGCTTTATTCCCACAACCATCCTGACCCAAAAATCGGATTTGAAGACTTTGCGGCCGTCCTCCCTTAAGTCTGCCATGATTTTTTCGATGCCAGCCTCGTAGGTTTCCCTGTCAAGCAGGGCCAGTTGGGATGTGGCGTTCTGTTTGAGAAAAGGGTCGCGCAGAACTTGTTCGCCGTCGTGAATGCTTGAGACATGTTCCACATTTCGCTGGTCGATGTTTTGGAAGCCTGCTCGATTCATCATCTCTTTCAGGCTGCTGCCGGATGGATAACGGTGGAGATCGGTCTCGTAGACGGTTTCGAAGTAATCATAAAAATACCAATCGAAATCGCCGCTGTGCGGGTCGTGGCCGATGATAGCGAGCGCGCCGCCGGGCTTCAAAACGCGGAAGGCTTCTTCCACAAATGCCTCATGGTTGCCAAAGTGATGGACGGCGTCTACGCAGTAAAGCAGGTCGAAGGAGGAGGGCCGAAAGGGGAGTTGGGTCGCAGTACCGCGAATCAATTTGAGGGGCGCGGGCTGATTCTTCGCCTGCGCGGCCATCCCCGCTGAGAAGTCCAGCCCGTAGAGTTGCGGCGTCACTTGGCTTAACAGGTTCAACCAATAGCCTGTTCCACAGCCGGCTTCCAGAACGTTTGCCGCGTCGACCTGACGGGCAAGTTCGAGCAGGGCATCGCCGCGCTCCCAGTGAAAGGTGGAGGGATAGCGCTGGTTGTATTCCGCTGAGATTGTGTCGTAGTTCAGTTGAGACTGTGTCATGCTGTTTTGAAAGCGCAGTTCCGATATTTCTTACGGGTTGATGGGGTTCATTCCTTCCCTTCGAGCGACAGGCACAACTCATGCCATTGCGATCCGCCATGTGTGGAGCGGGACAATCCCATGTGGGAAAACCCCAGTCTTTCGTAATAGGCGATCAAATGCTGTTTGCACATCAGGAAAACTTTTTTCTTTTTACTTTGCTTTGCCTCTTCTACAAAACGTTCCACCAGCCGCCTTGCAATCCCCTGCCTTTGAAATTCTGGCAGAACCGCCAGGGCAAAGAGCACCATGTTTTTTCCGAGTGGGTCGTGACCGACCAGTTGTTTCAATTCTTCATCGCTGATGTCGTTCTTGTTCGTGGATGCGCCGTTTGCCATGCCGACGACTCGTCCGCCGATCTCGGCGACAAAGAAGCCCTGTGGGAAAGTCTTAATGCGAAGTTTTATGGTTTCCCGCGATGCCATCTCTTCGGCTGAAAAACCGCTAGTTTCGACTGTGCAGCAATCATCCAGGTCCTGGGGGCGGACGTTGCGAATCAGGATATCACCCGCCTGCATGGACGATCTCCTTCACGCGTCCCACCTGCCCATCTGTAAGGCGGACTTTGATGCCATGTGGGTGATTGGGTGATTTGGTAAGGATGTCTCTGACCACGCCTTTGGTCAGCTTCCCCGTTTGCTGGTCCTGCTTCAGGACGATGAGCACAGTCATGCCGGGTTTGATGTTTGCGCGGGTTTGTCCATTCATGGGAAATTCCTTTGTAGAGGTGAAAGTTTCCAGGGTTTGCCGGTGGATAAAACATCATCCCGCAAGCGCCGATAGCTCGACCTGCGGGATGATGTTTCCTTCCGGACACATGGGATGAAACTATTTCGATTTCAACACGCGATGTAAACGTTCCAACGACTTTTCTGGGTCGTCGAAGAGGATGCCGGTCATGCCGACTTTCTGGCAGGCGGCTACGTTTTCGGGGAAATCGTCCACAAAGACAGATTCCCTCGCGCTGACGCTGGCCTTCTCCAGCGCAATTTGGTAGATTCGATCCGACGGTTTGACCGCGCCAACTTCAGCCGAGATGACCACCGTGTCGAACAGGTCGAGCAGCTTCTCTTTTGCGAGAAAGTCACGCAGGCCGCTCCAGGCGTTGGAGATCAACCCTGTTTGGATACTGCCGCGCAACGAGCGGATATACTCGATCAGTTCGCGGTCGATGATGTCGCCGCCGAAGAATTGGTCGCGGAAGGGTTTGCTCTCGGTGGCGGGCAGGTGGAAGCGTTTCAGCACATTCATCCAGTGTTCGTCTTCGGCAATCTCGCCCAGAGATGCGCGGCGTGCCGATTCTGAGTTGAAGACCGCCTTGTCGATTTCTTCATAATCCATGTTGAAACGCTCGGCCAGTTTCTGGCGCGGCGCCTGATATTCGGTGCGCATGATGACGCCGCCAAAATCGAAGAATACTGCGCGAATTGCCATGTGGTCGCGCCTACTTCTTCTGTGATTTGGATTCGGCGGCCTTGGCAGCGGGCTTCTTGGCCTTGTCAGTGGCTGTCGACTTCGACGCTGTTGCGGGCTTTTTTGCAGACGGAGCCTTGGCGGCGGCTGGTTTCTTCTCCTTCGCGTCAGCGGCATCCACCTTTTCAGTGGATTTCTTGACGGCGGCTTTCTTTTCAGCCGAAGCCTTCTTTACCGCTTCCTTCATGGCTTTGGAAATGGGCTCGGTTTTGAGATCTGCAACAGGGACGGTCTCTGCTTTGGGGGCTGGCGGCGCCGGGGTCTCCTGTGGTGCGGAAGCCAGTTCTTTGGCGGCTGCCTGCCAGTTGGGGAAGAACAACTCTACTCTCTGGCGCGAAATCGAATTAGCGCGGCGGCAACGCGGACAATGCGCATCATAATGGTTTTGATGCCTTTCGTTCATGGTGACGATGGCATTCAACATTTCGAGGCGACCAAGGGTAAACGGGGTCTGGCAATAGATACAGCGCAGGTTCATAAGAATTTCCTTTCCTAACTAGCAGATATGACTTGATTCTACACTGAATTGCCGGGCGCGGAGAATCGAAAAATGTGATACTTCCCTTATCGCAAATAGGGATTGGTAATTGCCCCGGCTGACCGCGGGTCGAAGCCTGGGGGGAATTTTGTGTTTGCGGCATACACTGCCTCGGCCAGATTAACCCAACGCAGGAGGGCGCTGCTTAAATCCGCTCCGATCAGTTTCGCTTCGGTCAGGTCGGCCTTGGTCAGATTGGCAGAAGTTAAATTGGCGTCTGTCAGGTCTGCTTTGTTCAGTTTAGTCTCGCTTAGATTGGATTCGCTCAGGTCTACGCCGATCAGTTTTACGCTGCTGAGGTCTGCCCCGCTTAGGTTGGCTTTGCTCAGGTTGGACCACCGCAGATCGGCGCCGTTTAGTTTTGCTCCGCTCAAGTTGACGCCGATCAGTTTCGCGCCGATCAGGTTGACGCTGCGCAGGTCGGCATTGCTCAAATCGGTGTCGATCAGTTTCGCGTCGCTTAGATCAGCCCTGCTCAGGTTGGCTCCCACCAGTTTGGCTTTGCTCAGGTCGGCTTTGTTCAGGTCGGAACCGCGCAGGTCGGCGCCATTCATATTGGCATCGTTCAATCTGGCCCCGCTCAACTTGACATCGATCAGGTCGGTATCAATCAGGTCTGCCCCGCTCAGGTTGGCGGTGCTCAGGTCTGCCTTGTTCAGGTTGGCTTTGCCCAGGTTCGCCCAGCGCAGGTCGGCGGCGCGCAATCGCGCATAGCCCAGGTTGGCTCTGCTCAAGTCGGCATCCACCAGGTCTGCGCGGCGCAAGTCGGCGTCGTTTAACTTGGCTCCCGCCAAACGAGAGCCGCTCAGGTCTGCGCCGCTCAAGTCGGCCCCTCGCAAGTCGGCGTTTTCCAACAGGAGCGGCTTGGGCTGGCTTAGCAACTGGCGGAGTTCTTCCGTTGTGAATTGCATTGTTTTACCTCTTGGTATCTAAAGGTGGAAATCCGTCTCGCTCATCAATGTTCTTATTATAATTCCCCAGCGCAAATACTACCTGAAAATCTGGCCCCCGGAGGCCAATTGGCAAAGGATTCCCAAATGGCTGGAAGGATGTAAAATGACACAAATCGCCAGATATGAGAGTTTAGAAAGGAACTGGAAATGACACACAAGAAAATTCCAATGGAACCGGACAAGAAGATCGCCCTTGTGGCGCATGACAACAGAAAACGGGATTTGGTGGAGTGGGCAAAGTTCAACCGCGACCTGCTGGCACATCACGAAGTATACGCAACGGGAACAACGGGGAAAATCCTTGAAGAGGAACTGGGTTTCGGGATCGAAAAACTCAAAAGCGGCCCCCTCGGCGGCGACCAGCAGATCGGCGCAAAGATCGTCGAAAACGAGATCGACTTCCTTATCTTTTTCTGGGACCCGCTGGAGCCGCAGCCGCACGATCCCGATGTGAAGGCCCTGCTGCGCATGGCTGTAGTCTGGAATATCCCCATTGCCTGCAATCGCGCCTCGGCCGATTTCATGATCTCGTCTCCGCTGATGGATGGCAAATATAACCGCCTTGTCCCGGACTACGAGGGCTACATCTCGCGCAAAGTGGATTTGGGAGAAGAAGACGCGAAAGAACAAGTTTGATGAAATTTCCGGCCAAAACAAATTTCTTTAGGAGTACATAATGGCGACAGCAGAAATCTTTGCAGGCAATTGCGGATTCAACACCAAGGTCGAAGCGACGATGGATGGGAAGATATGCAAACTTCATATCACCAGTGAATGCAGCGCCATCCAGAAACTGGGCGCGGAATTGACCGAGGTCAACCCATATCAGGAAATTTCGTTTAGGCGCGCCATGCCGACGATCCATGCGGCGGGGCATAAATTCTGCACCCATGCTGCCTGCCCCGTGCCGGTGGGAATCATCAAGGCGATGGAAATCGAAGCCAAGCTCGCCCTGCCGACCGATGTGGTCATCAAGTTGTCGAAGACGAAGAGTGAATAAACGCAGGCTGCGGAAATCTTCAAGATCTCTGCAGCCTGTTATTGAAGCAGAAAGCAGTTACAAAATAGGTTCAAATTCAAGGTTGGAGTTGCCATGAACCGGGTCGTGGAAGTTTTGATGCGGCGCGCATCCCAGTACCGCCTTTCATCTCAGCGCGCTGTTCAATGGCAAAGGGCAGACCTCCGGGCGCTTCGTGTGAAGAACTCGGAGGTCTTTGAAGTTTACTTCAACTGCGCCTTGATTTTTTCGGCAGTATCCTTGTACCCGTCCAACTTCTCGCGTTCCTTGGCGACCAGCGCCGCAGGGGCTTTGTTGACAAAATCTCCGGCGAGGAGTTTTTCCAATCGCTCGATGTGGGATTGGGCTTCCTTCAATTCCTTTTCGAGACGCGGCTTGTCGGCGGCGAGGTCCACCATGCCAGCCAGCGGAAGGTAGACTTCCACCGAACCAACCACGAGAGCGATGGAGTCTGCGGGTTTGTCTGCTAGTGACTCGTGAATAGAGATTAGAGAATAGTCGAGACCTGCGAGTGAGGCGAGGGTTTGCGCCTGTTCTTTGAGCAAGTCAGCCCTGTCACCTGTGGCGAATTGCGCGGCGAGCTTCTTCGAGGGGGCAACAGACTTCTCGGCGCGCAAGTTGCGGATGGAACGCACGAGTTCCTGAATCAGGGTGAAGTCGGCGATCTTGCCTTCCTCCCAACCCTCGGCATCGCGTGGCTCGGGGAAGCGTGCGGTGATCAACATCTCAGGCCAGTCTTTGGCAAGGTCAGCCAGCGGCGAATCGAGCAGGGCATTCCGCAGGTGTCCCCAGACTTCCTCGGTCACAAACGGGGTGAAGGGGTGCAGCAGGCGCAAGGCAAAGTCAAAGACGCGAGCCAAAGTCGCAACGGTCTGCGCTTTGAGCACTGCATTCTTCATTTGCTCCTTGGCGACTTCCACGTACCA
>CAILWD010000052.1 GCA_903837815.1 uncultured Chloroflexota bacterium
AATCGTCAAGAGAAATGAAAGACCAATTTTCAATATCCCCCGCAGAAAGAAAACCGCCGCCTTGCGGGCGACGGTCATCGACATCAGGGAACCAACTGATACAGGTTTAATCTTTGATCTTTGAAAAGAAGCAAGATTACATCGGGATTCGCTTCCTTGAATTCGGGAAGCCAGGCTGGCTCGCCTCGAAACAGCAAATACTCGACCTTGCTTTCCTTCAAGCGGGTCAGGCGTTCTTCGGGCGAAATCCCATCCGCAGTCACTGACCTCCAAACCTTGGTCTGCTCTCCCCCGCCTTGCACGCGGAAGACCAGCGGATTGAATTTCAACGTCAGGCTTGGAATGATTCCGCTGACGGTTGCGTCGGGCGCGCCGACGATGACAGGCATTCCCGTCACATCCAATTCATTCATCCGCTCGCCAACGCGGACGTAATTCGAGTAAATATCCACCATGTCGAGGTTGTTGGAAGGCAGGTTGCTCGCAGCCCACGGGCGGACGTAAATCACCAGCCCGACCATCGCAGCAAGCGCGGCGAGATAAAACGCGGGTTGCAGCCAAGCCTTCCAACGTTCGACAAGTTTGATCTTTTGAGCCAACTCGAAGACCGCCCAAAACAAAAATCCAAATGCCAGCCCGAAAGGCAGGAGCCAGGTCAGCCGCCAGAGTTGGAAGGGCGTGGTGAACGTCCCAACAATCCAACCGGTGTAGGGGAACATGCTGACGCCCAACACTGCAAACGCCGCAAGTACGTAGCGGGCGGCTTTGTTCTTCCAAAAGAAGAAGAGAGTCAAGGCCACCGAAACGAGACTGATTTCGTAGGGCAAGCCACGAGTGAGGTAGTGAGAAATGCCATAGAACCGCGTCCCCTCGATAACATCGAGACGGCGGACGCCAAGGCGGGCGGACTCGTCGTTTTCTTCTACGTCCTCCATCGAAAAACTCAGGGTCTGGGAATATTCTCCGCCGCCGAAGCGGAAGGTGTAGGGGATGAGAACCACCGCCGCCAGCACCGCAATCAGCGCGATATATTTCCAGCGGAGATTTTTATCCAGCAAAAACTGCAAGCCGTACACGCCTACGATCATGCAGGTCATTCCAAATTGAATGGGGTGGGTGAAGACCATCGCCAGCGCGGCAATGCCGACGAGAATCAATTTTCGGGTGGACGGTTTTTCGAGATACTCCACCGCCAGCAGAATCAAAATCAACGAGATGACAAACGCCGCCGCGACCTTGTCCTCGGTAAGACGCTGGAAGAAAAGGTTGCCAGGCTGATTCCATTTCGTCAGGCGCATGAGGCTGAAGCCCTGCGCGAGGACTGCAATTCCAGCGGCAGCGCGTGGCAGGCTGAGAGTCCGCCCGAGGGTGTAAATGCCGAGGAAGGAGAGACAAGCTAAGGCGGGGGGAAGATAGACTCCCGTGACGAGCAAGCCGTCCACCCCGCTCAGGTCGGAAATCAGCGCTTCGACCAACGGGAAGTAGGCAATCCAAAAGCGGGGGATTTCCAACCGGTCGAGCGAAACGGGGAATTTGAAAATCAGCGCGTCGGCATGTTGGTAGTAATAAAGCAGGGCGTTATAGGTGAAGGCGTCGTCGTGGATCAGCGGAGGCTTGGCAAGGCTGGCAAAATAAACCGCGCCGCCCGCCGCCAGTAAAAGCGAAAGGACTTCCCACCAGGTTGGTTTCTCGAATTGAAACGTGACTTTGATTTCGCGTGCAAAAAAGAGGAAAATCGCCGCCGCACCCCACAGCGCAAATCCCCAGCGAATGAAAGTAAAGTTCAATTGGAGGAGTCGCGCCAGCAAGCCCAGCAGACCTGTGGCAAAAATCGAAATGACAAAGCCGCCGAACAAAACGCGCGGCGAGAAATTTTTGTCCTCGCTGACGAATAAAAAGGTGAATATGCCTGGAACGAAGAAAAGCATGAGTCCCAAAATAAAGTGTGGGACGGCAGCACTCTCGAACCAGGTCTGCCACGGAAAGAGGGAGAGAAAAAGCCAGACGACGATGGAGATGACAAGAATCTGTTTGTTTTTCGACATGAGTTTTCCTGAAAACAAGGATACTGGTCAATTATACTTGTTTCGATTATTATCCCTCCGCGATTAATAGAGGCTCTTTAGGATTTGCCGTGATTTGTA
>CAILWD010000053.1 GCA_903837815.1 uncultured Chloroflexota bacterium
AACATGACCTATATCCCACTCTCCCCCAGTGAACGGGATGCGATGTTGGAAAAAGTCGGCGTCAAGACTCTCGATGACCTCTTCGACGCCGTCCCGAAAAAACATCGCTTCCCCGAACTTGACCTGCCCCCCGCGCTGACCGAAATGGAAGCCGCCGCACACCTTGCGGACATGGCATCCAGCAACGAGAGCGTGCGCGAACATCTCATTTCCTTCCTTGGCGCAGGCGCGTACAACCACTACACCCCCGCCGTCGTGGATCACATCCTGCGGCGCGGCGAGTTCTACACCGCCTACACTCCCTACCAACCCGAAATTTCTCAGGGAACTTTGCAGGCGATCTTTGAATATCAGTCGTTGATGACCCACCTGACGGGCATGGACGTTTCCAACGCGTCACACTACGACGGGGCAACCGCCGCCGCCGAAGCCGTCAATCTGGCGTATGCCCAATTCCGCGGCAAGCGCAAGAAGATTGTCGTCTCTCCCAGCCTGCACCCGCAGTACCGCGAAGTCATCCGCACCTACACCCAGGGCTTGGGCGTGGAAATCACGGGCGATGGCGAAGCCGCCGACCTCGAAGCAGGTCCGGAAGCGTTGACCTCGCAGGTGGACGCAAACACCATGCTGGTCATCGTCCAGTATCCCGATTTCTTCGGACGCATCTACGACTACACCAAACTCATCGAAGACGCCCACGGCAAGGGAGCACTGGTCTGCATCGTTGCCAACCCCACCGCGTTGATTATGCTCAAGACTCCCGCCTCGATGGGCGCGGACGTGGTTGTCGGTGAAGCGCAACCCTTCGGCATTCCGCTCTGGTTTGGCGGACCCTACCTCGGCTTCTTCACCACCAAAAAATCCTACGTCCACAAGATGGCGGGGCGTCTCGTCGGCGAAACCACCGACAATCGCGGACAACGCTCCTACGTCCTCACCTTGACCGCCCGCGAACAGCACATCAAACGCGAACGCGCCACATCCAACATTTGCAGCAATCAAGGTCTGCTGGCGCTGGCTTCGGCGGTTTACATGTCCACGCTTGGCAAGACGGGCTTGCAGCAGGTCGCCAACCTCTGCTATCAAAAAGCGCACTACGCCGCCACCGAACTGAGCAAGATCGACGGCTTCGGTCTGTGCTTCAACGATACGTTCTTCCATGAGTTTGTGTTGTGCTGTCCGCGCCCCGCGAGTGAGGTCAACGAGTACCTGCTCGAAAACGGCATCCTTGGCGGCTACGACCTCGGACAGGATTATCCGTCGCTGGCGAATCACCTGCTGGTCGCTGTCACCGAGATGAACAGCCGCGAAGAAATTGATACCCTCGTGGAAGTTCTAAAGGAGATGGAATAATGGCTACCATAGTCGAACCCACCATCTTTGAACTTTCCTCTCCAGGACGAACGGGCGTGACCATGCCCCCGCCTGACGTCCCGACAGTTGATCTGCCTTCCAAAGATTTGCTTCGCTCTGAGCTTCCCCTGCCCGAACTCGCCGAAGTGGATGTTGTGCGCCACTACACGCGCCTGAGCAAATTCAACTACAGCGTGGACGACGGCTTCTATCCTTTGGGCTCCTGCACGATGAAATACAACCCGAAGATTAACGAAGACACCTGCCGCCTGCCGGGCTATCTCTTCACCCACCCATTGCAACCCATCGAGACCGTGCAAGGCAATCTGGTTTTGATGTACGAGTTGCAGGAATGGCTGAAAGAAATCAGCGGCTTTGCGGGTGTGACTTTGCAACCCGCCGCTGGCGCGCATGGCGAATTTACCGGCGTGTTGATGATGGCGGCGTATCACAAATCACGCGGCGACACCAAGCGCACCAAGATGCTCATCCCCGACGCGGCGCATGGCACGAACCCCGCCTCGGCTGGCATGTTGGGCATGAGCGTCGTCACCATCCCGTCGGACGAGCGCGGCAACGTTGACCTCAAAGCCCTCGAAGCCGCCTGTGACGATACCGTCGTCGGCATGATGGTCACCAACCCCAACACCCTCGGCATGTTCGATGAACACATCGAAAAAGTCGTCAAGTTGGTCAAGGACTGCGGCGGCTTGATGTACGGCGACGGCGCAAACCTGAACGCCCTGCTCGGCATTGTCCGCCCTGGCGACCTCGGCTTCGACGTCATGCACTTCAACCTGCACAAGACCTTCTCCGTCCCCCACGGCGGCGGCGGACCTGGCTCTGGTCCCGTCGGCGTGAGCGAACGCCTGCTGGACTTCCTCCCCAGCCCGCTGGTTGGGATTGTCGAAGAAGGCGACGAAGACATCGAGCCGCTCTACGGCTTCGTCACGCCCAAGCATTCCATCGGGCGCATGAAGGCCTTCCACGGTCACTTCGGCGGTGGATTGGTCCGCGCCTACACCTACATCGCCATGCACGGACCCGATGGCTTGAAGGACATCGCCCAGTACGCAGTGCTCAACGCCAACTACCTGCAAGCCAAACTGCGCGGGACGTACACCATTCCTTTTGACCGAATCTGTATGCACGAATTCGTCGCGGAAGGACGTTTCGAGGGCAGCGACGTCCGCGCCTTGGACATTGCCAAGCGGCTGATGGATTACAAATTCCACCCGCCGACGAACTACTTCCCACTGATTGTCCACGAAGCCTTGATGATCGAGCCCACCGAGACAGAGAATAAGGACACGCTGGACAAGTTCGCCGACGCCCTGATCAAGATCGCGGAGGAAGCGAAGTCCCAGCCTGAGTTGCTCCACAACGCGCCGCACACCACTCCATTCGGAAGGATGGACGAAGTGAAAGCGGCAAGGGAACTGGTCTTGTGCTGCTGGCTGCCGGAAGGATATGATAGTGAGAAGTAAAAAGTGATCAGCAATCAGTGAAACAGAAAGCCTCGGAGAATAAAGTCTCTGAGGCTTTTTTAGTCATGGGGTCTGGGAGTACAATCAGGAAGTTATAGATTCTCTTTTCCATCGAAAGGATGTCAACATGACCAATCAATCACTGCAAA
>CAILWD010000054.1 GCA_903837815.1 uncultured Chloroflexota bacterium
CTCATGCTGCGCTCGCGGGTGACTTCGTTCACTGCGTCAATGAAAATCACCTGTCCACGCCGTTTGGCGGGTTTGTCCTTGCGGCAGATCACCACGCAGGCTTCCATCGGCGAGTTGTAGAACAGGTTGGCTCCCAGCCCGAGTACGCAATCCACCAGGTCGGCGTCCACCAATTTCTGGCGCATGTCCGCTTCTTCCTTGCGGAACAAGACTCCATGCGGGAAGAGGATGGCACAACGTCCCGTTTTGCTGTCCATGCTTTTGAGGATGTGCTGAAAGAAAGCATAGTCCGCGCGTCCCTGTGGCGGCGTGCCGAGGAAGTTGCGTCCCCACGGGTCACTTGTCCATGCTTCGCGGTTCCATTGCTTGATGGAATACGGCGGGTTCGCCAACACCACATCATAGGTGGCGAGGCGGTCTTTGTCCGTGAAGGCGGGACGTTCGAGCGTGTCTCCGCGGGCGATGGCGAAATCGTCCACGCCGTGCAGCGCCAGATTCATGCGCGCGATGGACGCGGTCATGTGGTTGCGCTCCTGCCCGTAGAGTTTCAACGTGCGGTATTCTCCGCCTTTGCGCTTGACTTCGTCCAATGCCGAGATCAACATGCCGCCCGTGCCGCAGGTCGGGTCGTAGATTTTCTCGCCTGGCTTAGGTTCGAGCATTTGCACCATCAAATGCACCACGGTGCGGTTGGTGTAAAACTCCTGCGCGGTATGTCCGCTGTCATCGGCGAATTTCTTGATCAGGAACTCGTAGCCGTTGCCCAATTCATCTTCGGGCACGTTGGTCAACGAGAGCGTGTGCTTTGCAAAATGCTCCAGCAGATTCTTGAGCGTGTGGTCGGGCAGGCGTTCCTTGTTTGTCCACGGCGCGTCACCGAAGATGCCGTCCAGTTTGGTCGGGTTAGCGGCTTCGATCGCCCGAAACGCATTCTGGATGGCTTTGCCCACGTCCTTTGCCTTCTCGCGCACATCGTTCCAATGCGCTTTCGGTGGGATGACAAATCGCTCATTCGCCATCTGCTCGGCGTAGTCTTTGTCTTCGGTCTCAGCGAACGCTTCGGCATAGTCCGCGTCCCACACATCCGAGAGACGCTTGTAGAACAGCAGCGGAAAGATGTACTGCTTGTAATCGCCCGCGTCCACCAGTCCGCGCAGGATGGTCGCCGCACCCCAGAGGTAGGATTCGAGTTCGGGTTGGGAAAGGCGGTCAGTCATGGTTTGCAATCCATCCCCAGAATTCCGAGCCATCAGTATGTTCCCAATCTAGAATAGAATCATCACTGTCGTCTGTGATTTTTATTTGAGAAAGGTCCATCTCATTAAAAATATCCGCCCATCTTTCACTAGTAATTTGATAGCCATCATATGAACGAAACTCATTTTCGACTTCAAATGTATTACCACTAAACGAATCTGTACCATAACCGGAATCAATATACCCGCCCGATTCAGTAGCAAATCGATCTGTGCTAATAAAAAAATCATACGAGGTTGCATCATTGTTGGTTTTTACAACAAGAGAAATACGAATATCCATTCCTGGTGTGCGTAACGGCAGACGGTCTAAGCCAAGAAGCGCATGTCCAATAGAAATAGCCATTTCTGGCGTAACATCTGCTCGCCGTAGGAGTGCACGTATGGCTTCGGTCACTTGCTCAACATAATACATATCATCTCGTTCAAAGGCGAAAAGAGCTTGTTCAAGCACCTTGTCATTACCGTTGCGCAATGCTTCGAGAGCTTCGTTATAGGTAGGAATAAAATCTTTTTGTTGCATTACTGCTCATCCAATCGACCGTCAATTTCCAATAATTGCCGCAATTTCGTTTCTGCTTCCTGCGCTCGCTCCCATGCAGATTTGAAATCTTCAATTGCCACATCCAAAAGCGGGATGTCTTCGCCAATGGGCGGCAGCACATAACGGGAAATGTTCAACGTCCAATCTTCTTCTTTGATCTGACTCAGCGCCACCACCCGCGCTCGATCTTGAACATCCTCAAATTGCCTGACCCACGCTGAAATCTGATCCGCGTGTTCAGGGTCGAGATAGTTCTGCGCGCGTCCCTTGCGCATGAGCGACGACGCGTCTACGATCAATACTTTGTTCTTCCGTTCTTTGGATTTCTTCTTCTTGAGGATGAGCACGCAAGCGGCAAGTCCCGTCCCATAAAACAGATTTGGCGCCAGCCCGATCACGGTCTCGACCCAATCTTGCTCCAGCAAATACTTGCGGATCTGCCCTTCAATGCCGCCGCGGAATAAGGCTCCCTGCGGCAGGACGACAGCCATACGTCCGCTTTTCTCTGCCATGCTCTTGACCATGTGCTGCACCCAGGCAAAGTCCGCGTTTGAATCCGTGGGCAAGCCCGCAAACGAACGTCCCCACGGATCGCTTTCCCAGATCTCACGCCCCCACTGTTCGAGTGAGAACGGCGGGTTGGCGATCACGCAATCGAAGGTTGCCAGTCCGCCCGTGCTGGGGTCGGTGAAGACGGGGTTGCGTAAGGTATCTCCGCGCTCGACAACAAAATCTTCCATGCCATGCAAAAGAAGATTCATCCGCGCCACGGATGCTGTGGTCAGGTTCTTTTCCTGTCCGTAGAGTTTTCCATAGAACGTGCGCGGGTCACCGCCCTTTGCACGCACATGCTCGACTGCCCCGAGTAGCATACCGCCCGTCCCACAGGCTGGGTCGTACACTGTCTCGCCTTCTTTGGGGTCGAGGATATCCACCATCAAACGCACCACACTACGCGGGGTATAAAACTCGCCCGCCTTCTTGTTGGTCGCGTCCGCAAATTTCTTGATCAGGAATTCATAGCCATCACCGATAATGTCTGTGCTGACCTGCTGATTTCCCAGGTTGATGCTGGAAAAATGTTCTAGCAGGTCTTTGAGCAACGCGTCGGGCAGGCGTTCTTTGTTGGTCCACTGGGAATCGCCAAAGACACCGTATAGGTGTTTCTGGTTCGCGGCTTCAATTCCGCGCATGGCGTTCTGCAACGCTGTCCCTACATTGGCAGCCTTTTCACGCACGTCATTCCAATGGCATCCTTCGGGAATAACGAAACGATGTTCATCGTCGAAATCTTCCCCATACGTTTTGACCGCCTCTTCATATTCTTCATCCCACACATCACAGATCCGCTTGAAGAACATCAATGGCAGGATGTAGCTCTTCCAGTCCGTGCGGTCAACTGGAGAGCCACGCAAAATATTGGCAGCCTGCCAGAGATGACTTTCGAGGGTTGAAAGGGTCAGTGTATCGTTGTTTGTCATAGGTCTATGGCGGGGTTATCCCCACTGTCCGCTTATTATACGATAGGATTTTTCCAAAAAGTTTGTAGAAAAAATATATCTATTTCTAATTATCCAATTACTGCCCCAAAAGAAAATAAGTGATATTATTTGAAAATCATCGATCAATAATGATCTAATCATACCAAGCCCGACAGACGGAAAACCGCGGGGCAG
>CAILWD010000055.1 GCA_903837815.1 uncultured Chloroflexota bacterium
ACGATGGTCCAAGATATTAATGTATGGCTCATCACCAGATTGTCGGTCTTGGGCGAACGTTCCCGCATGCAAAAGTCTCTCAACGAATGCAACGACCAGCCATTTACCGCGTGGCAGGTCAGTCGAAAGCATGCCATCACAAACCGAATTTTCCAGTCCGATTGCCTGATCGAGTGAAATGTGATCTCCATCGAAAGGCAGAGCGCGTGCGTAAACGAGTTTGCCCGGCGGCAACGGGATTGATAGCGGCCGCGCACCTTCGACGCGGACGCTGACATAGGCGAGTCCGCGCGCCTGCCCTTCAGGATACTGGGCTACCACCTTGCCCGCGGCTTTGCCGCTAGGACGTCCGCGTTCATCCCAGATCCAGGCGTGCATGCCTTGCTGTTTGGTCTCGGCGAGGGCGCGACGCAGGGTTGCCCAATGTGCTTGATTGTCAAGATACTCGTTCCAATTCACGCTCGTCAGAATTCCGCCAAAGGCACAGGACCGAATATCGGATATCCTCTCAACGTGAACCGGTTGTTGTTTGCCTGAAGCCGCTGGCGAGTCTGGTGGCAAAAAGTAGGCGACATGCAGGATGGGATAGCGCTCACTCGCCGGAAATTGAAATTCATCACGATCCATTCAGTTATCCCTTCACTGACCCAGCCGACAGACCACCAATGAGATAACGTTGAATCAACGCAAATAGAATCAACGTTGGAATGATTGCTACCATAGCTCCCGCCGCATGTGTGCCCCAAGAAAAAACGAACTGGTCTTTCATCGTGAGCAAGCCAGGTGGCAGGGTCATCTTATCTTGCGAACTGATCAGTACGATCGGCAACAGCATCGCGTTCCAGCTATTGATAAAATTAAAAATCGCGATTGCGACAATCCCCGGCAACGTGAGGGGCATGACGACACGGAAAATGGCGCCTAGCCGCGTACAGCCATCCACCATCGCCGCCTCATCAAGTTCTGAAGAGATTTGTTCGTAGAACTGTTTCATCATTAGCGATGAAAATGGAATTGCCAAGATGCTCTCCCCTATGATCAGACCCAACAACGAATTCGCCACGCCCATACGACTGAATACAACGAACAACGGCACGACAATAATGACGACCGGAATCATCTGGGTGCCAGCCAGTCCCAACATTAACGCGCCCTTGAGGCGAAAACGGTAGCGTGCAAGCGCATAGGCGGACAGGAACGCGAACAACAATGCCAACAGCCCCGAACCTGCGGCAACGATCAAACTATTGGTAAACAATTGTCCCAAGGCGAGTTCGCGCCACGTTTTTTGATAATACTCAAAGGTAATCGGCCACGGGATGTACTGCAATGGCACTTGCTGATTGATCTTGTCGTCCATCAACGAGGTTCGAAGCATCCAGTACATCGGGAACACAGTCCAGAAGCCGAAAAGGAGCAAGGGGATCCGCACGAGCAACGTCCGCGACCAGAAACCTTGACGATGTCGCCGCATGTTATCTTGCCTCACTTTCATCCAGATTGGTCAGGCGCAAATAGATCAGCGCAAAGATCAACAGGATGGCAAAAAGCAAAACGGAGAGGGCAGAGGAATATCCAATATCTGAGAATCGGAAAAATTGGTTGAAGATATAAATGGGTAAGGTCAGCG
>CAILWD010000056.1 GCA_903837815.1 uncultured Chloroflexota bacterium
CCGAGACAGAGAATAAGGACACGCTGGACAAGTTCGCCGACGCCCTGATCAAGATCGCGGAGGAAGCGAAGTCCCAGCCTGAGTTGCTCCACAACGCGCCGCACACGACTCTGTTCGGAAGGATGGATGAGGTGAAAGCCGCCCGCGAATTGGTCTTGTGCTGCTGGCTGCCAGAAGGATATGACAGCGAGAAGTAAAAAGTGATCGGAAATCAGTGAAAGGAAAAGCCTCGGAGACTTGAATTCTCTGAGGCTTTTTTAGTCATGGCGTCTGGGAGTACAATCAGGAAGTTATAGATTCTCTTTTCCATCGAAAGGATGTCAACATGACCAATCAATCACTGCAAAGATTACTCGAAGGAAATCGCCGCTTTGTCGAAAACAAATCCCAACTCGACGGGTCGGAGAAACGTCGCAGGGAAATTGCCACAGGGCAGCATCCCTTTGCGACGATTTTGGGCTGCGTCGATTCCCGCGTCCCACCGGAGTTGATCTTCGACCAGGGACTCGGCGAGTTGTTTGTCATCCGCACGGCTGGCGAAGTGCTGGATCAGGCGGTTTTGGGAAGCATCGAATTTGGCGTGGAGGAATTGAAAATTCCCCTGCTCATGGTTTTGGGTCACAAGAACTGCGGAGCCATCAAAGCCACAAGGGAGATTTTGCACAGCCATGCGAAAGCCGAAGCAGACATCGACTATCTGGTGCAGGAGTTGACACTGGCAGTCGAAATCGGCGACGAAGAGCAGGAGAATCCCGTTGATCGGGCTGTCCGCGCACAGGTCTGTCATGTGGTGGAAAGGTTGCGACAGGCGCCCATCTTGAAAACGGCAGTCGAACACGGAGAGTTGAAGATCGTCGGCGCGTATTACGATCTTGATTCTGGTCTGGTCGAGATGGTCATCGAGTAAATAGAAAAACCCAACAGGCAACGGGTCCTTGGGGTACTGTCCCTGAGGGTTTCCTAATCAGGGGCTAAGCCTGAGCGGGCATATTTCAGATAAAATCCGCACCATGAAAACCAAACAACTTTCCCTGCTTTTTATTCTTTTCATCCTGCTTGCCCTGCCTGCGCAGGTCGAGGCTCAGCAGCCAGTCGTTCATGCGGTCATGTTTTGGATGGACGGCTGCCCGCATTGCGAGGATGTCATCGAGAATATCCTGCCGCCTTTGCAGCAAAAATATGGCGCGCAGTTCGACCTGTTCATGATTGAAGTGAAAGGGCAGGAGGATATAAACCTGCTTTATCAGGTCGCCGAGTCTTATGGAATTCCCAAAGAGGGGACCGGGGTTCCCTTCCTCATTATTGGCGACAAGGTGTTGGTTGGCTCCGACCAGGTGCGGGATCAGCTTCCCGTTTTGGTGGAGGATTATTTAACCCAGGGCGGATTGGACTTCCCCTCGAATCCCATCCTCGCCGATGTTTTGTCCGCCCCCGAACCTGCTCCAACTTCGGAGTTGGCTGCCCAGCCCCAGGCGAATTCCGCCCCTGAGCCTGTATCTGCCGTGGAGACAGCAAGCCCGGAACCCGTCAAAAATAATGGCTTTACGCTTGCGGCTGTGGTGATGGTCTTTATGGTTTTGGTCACGCTGTACTCGCTGGCAAGCCTTGTGATTGGCAAACTCTACTTCCACGCCTCGTGGATGGATATTGCCATTCCCGTCCTTTCGGTGATTGGGTTGGGCGTTGCCTTCTACCTGACCTACGTGGAGACCCAGTCTGTGGAGGCGTTTTGCGGCCCTGTTGGCGATTGCAATGCTGTGCAGTCCAGCTCCTATGCAAAGATATGGGGGATCCTGCCGGTTGGCCTGCTTGGCGGAGTTGGGTACATTGCCATCCTTGCCGCCTGGATCGTGGCGCGTCAACGCTGGGGCTGGTTCTCGCAATATGCGCCTGCCGCGCTGTTTGGCATGGCGCTGTTTGGTACGGTCTTTTCGATCTACCTGACCTACCTTGAATTGTTTGTCATTCTTGCTGTATGTATTTGGTGTGTCAGTTCTGCCATCATCATCACCCTGATTTTATTGTTCAGCCTCAATTCCGCCCTGCAAGCCTTTGTCCCTTCCGATGAAGAGGATTTGGAATAGGGTTACCCAATCGCTGAAACGCCGAGGCGCGGAGTTTGTTCTTCCCGCGCCTCTTTTTGTTCTATTTCTTCGCTGACTCGCTGAATCGCTGACTCGCACCCTACCATACACAACCCGGCGCGGTGTTGATGCCCGCCGACTTTCCCACCTGTTTGTACATCGTCACATTGGTAAACGGCTCGCCGAGAATGCCATCGTGGATTGCCCATGAGCGCTTGCGGATGCTCGCGAAGCGTGCCGCGTCCGGCTGACGGAAGGGATTCGACCCATCGAGTTGGGCCAGCAAGTCGCCGCCGGGCTGAAACCCCGCGTGGATGCTGTTCATCAGCCGCTTGCCAATCTGATAATTGAACCCGTAGCGCTCGAAAATGACCGCCACGTGATAATACAGCGGCTGGACGAAATACATCTCCTGCCCCAGCGCGGTGACAAAACCCTCGAAGGTCTTGATTGCCTCTCCCAACATGCGCAACCCGCGCCGCACTTGACCTGGCCCCAGCCCCGCCTGTAGGGCGCTTTGCTCGGCTTCTATATTCCTGCGCAAGGTGCCGAACTTGGTGGGCAAGCCATCGGGTGTTTTGTCCACATCGTAGCGCGGAGAGTTGGGATCATTGAGAATGTAAAGCAGGATGTGGATTTGCCCGTTCAACGTATCGGTGAGATGGCCGTAAAGAATCGGGTCGGGGAAATCCATCTGATGGAAGAGGCGCATTTCCACGTCTGCGGAACCGGGGGCAAAGCGGAATTGCAGCAGGTTGTATCCGGCAGCGGAGGTCAACGGCGGGATGTTGTACTTTTCGAGCAAAACAGCGGGGATGTAACGCGCATAAATTGCCCGCTTCTCGGGTTCCGGTAAAAGGTTGATTCCGCCAATAGTTGAAGGGGGCATGTGCATAGTCTCCTTGGTTGATAGTCTCCCAGTCTGACTATTCGGCTATCTGACTCTCGACTCTCTCTCATGATTCCGAGCCTCGTCGCGTTTGGCGATTGTCGCGCGTTTGTCGTAGGCTTTCTTTCCCTTGGCAAGGGCAATCTCGACCTTGGCGCGTCCGTCCTTGAGGTAGACACGGGTTGGGATGACGGTCATCCCTTTCATGCGGACATTATTCCACAACTCGCGGATCTGCTTCTTGTGCAGCAACAGCCGGCGGCGGCGCTTGGGTTCATGGTTGAAGTATGTCCCTGCCTGCTCGTAGGGCGCGATATGCGATTCGACCAGCCAGGCTTCCTGGCCTTCGGGAAGGTCAACGAAGGCTTCCTGGATGCTGATCTGTCCCGCGCGGATGGATTTGATCTCCGAGCCTTGCAGGGCGATGCCCGCCTCGAACTTTTCCATCAGGAAATATTCGAAGCTGGCTTTACGGTTGGTGGCGATGATTTTGATGTTTTCTGTCACAGGACGATTTTAACATAAGACCTGACAGGTTTTCGAAAATCTGTCAGGTCTGATGAATATTATCCCCATTTGAGAATGACGATGCCCGCGAGGAGGCGCAGGACAGCGACGGCAATCAGCGCATGAACCAGCCCGACCATATCTGCCATGAGGGGGCCCGCAAGTGAGCTGGCAAGAATGGCGGCGTTGAGGACGATGGTGTACCATGCCAGGTGCGCGGGGCGGTCATCGGGCGGAATATTTTCGAGCATGTAGTTGATGTAAGCGCCGTTGATCAGAGCAAACAGGAAACCGCCGATAAAAGATATGGCATAGAATTGCCAGAGATTGTGCGACATTGCGAGCAGGAACGGGTAGATTGCCATGCCTGCCGCCCCCCACCCCGTTACCTTCTTGTTTCCATGCCGATGGGCGATGCGCCTGAATTGGGTCGAGCCGATGAGAACGGTCAGGTAGTAAAACGCCGTGCCGATGCCGATATTGTTATCGTTCAGGTTGAGGACACGCACGTTGTAAAGCGGGTAGAGCGGATTGGGCAGGTAGTGGGTCAAATGAAATAAGAACAGCGCCAGCATCACGTTGCGGAAGGGAGTCCCCAAAATATCCAGCCGCAGCGCAGACTTGAGGCCGCGGGGCGGGTTGATCTGGGGGGAGGCTTCAGGCTGGGGCGCGGCTGGAAGCGGAAAAGGCCCCTCCTGCATCGGCTTGACGTGATAGATGTGATAACTGCTCATCGCCGCGCCGAAGGCTCCAATTGCAAAGATGACCTGATACCCCGCTTCGAGCGGCATATTCTTGAGGATGAAGCCTGCCCCAAAAGAGGTCAGCATGTAGGCAACGGCGAAAGTCACATTGCGCGTGCCCGCCACTTGCGCGCGAAATCGCTCTGGGACGGATTCAGCAAACAGGGCGTTGAAGCCAACTCCCAGCGCGGTGTAGGGGATTGCCATCAGAAAGGCGAGGATGATCAACGCCCAGATTTGTCCCTGTTCGTTGAAGATCCATGCGAGCGGAATCCACAGGAAGTAGCCGGCGCGGAAGAGGACCGACGACCAGAAGACGGCGCGTCCGGTGTGACGTTGTTCGATCCAGCGGCCCGCGGGGATGGCGAGGAAAAGATTGACCACCGCCGCCATGGCGGTCAGCAGGCCGATCTGCAAACCAGAGGCGCCGAGGCGCGTGGCGTACACATTGAGAAAGTTGATGGATGTCCCGCTCAAGACGCCAAACCAGGCAATATCGAGGTAAAGGTGCCAGAAGTTCGAGCGGTATTTTTCTGGGACATCGGGTTGTGTGAAAATATTAAATCGCATAGGAAAATTATTATAACTATGATTTTGGCTTTTCACCCCTTGCGGCGTATTCCATTAAAATTTACTTAACTCAATTTGCCATTACACTAAACACGCTCCCTCGGGGAGTATTTCATAATTCATTCTAAACCACAGATGAACACACATCAACACAGATTTTTTGGAAAAACCAGTCTCAAAAAAGAACTTAAATCCATTTCATCTGGGTTTACACCGCACTGGCGTACGGCGCCAGTGTCTGTGGTGAATTGAACTTAAGAAACGCTCTCTCAAGGCAGCAACTTGGGTTATTATCTAAATTGAGAAGGAGCAGAACATGAGATTCGACGGGAAAGCGGCAATCATCACGGGCGGTACTTCGGGAATTGGGCTGGCGACGGCGGAACTTCTTTCAGCGGAAGGCGCTCGCGTGGTCTTGATGGCGCGTAATTTATCACGAGGAAAAGAGGCTGTGCAGCGAATCGCTTCCGCCGGTGGAGCGGCGATTTTCGTTCAGGGCGATGTTTGTTCGGGCGCGGACTGCCAGCGCTGTGTGACGACGGCTGTCGAGACCTTCGGGCGGCTGGACATTTTGTTCAACAATGCGGGCGTGATTTTCGTCAACCGCAATCTGGTGGACACCAGCGAGGAGGAATGGGACGCGACGTTGAATTCCAATTTGAAAGGCATCTTTTGGATGTCGAAGTACGCCATTCCGCACATGGCGAAGAACGGCGGCGCAATCGTCAACAACGCTTCGATCTTTGGGCTGGTTGGCGGGAGCGGAGTCGCAGCCTACTG
Source organism: uncultured Chloroflexota bacterium (assembly GCA_903837815.1). GTDB lineage: Bacteria > Chloroflexota > Anaerolineae > Anaerolineales > Villigracilaceae > Villigracilis. Next base: position 5,574 of record CAILWD010000056.1, read on the forward strand.
CGCGGCAAAGGGCGGGGTGATCAACCTGACGCGGGCGATGGCGCTCGATCATGCGGCGCAAAATATCCGCGTGAACTGCATCTGCCCCGGCAGTGTGGATACTCCCCTGCTCCAAAACGAAATGAACGATTTGGGCGGGGTTGAAACCCAACTCCCAAAGTTCGCGTCACGCCACCCGATGAACCGCGTCGCCTCGCCCGAAGAGATTGCCCGCGCTGTGGCTTATCTCGCTTCGGACGATGCTTCCTTTGTCACCGGCGTTGCCCTTCCTGTGGATGGCGGACGGGCGGCCTGGTAACCTGCCTCTTTCAAAAGTACAGTACATGTACGGTGTGGGAATTTGTCGGCTGTCTGTTATCTTCTAAAAAACGACACCCTTTTGTTTGCCTTGCCTATTATGGATTACTATAATGGGTATTGGAGAAAACAAATGTCTGCTTTAACCAAAACCCCGCTGGAAAAAGAAAACGCGGCGCTCAAGCGGCGCATTGCGAAATTGGAAAAACAACTTGCCAGCCTCAGCCATGCGGAAGATGCCGCAAGCGGCGCTCAGGCGAACCTGAACGCGCTCATCGAAAATACGGATGCGCGTATTTGGGCGGTGGACAGTCAATACCGCCTGCTGATTGGCAATTCGTTCTTCATGCGGCAGGTTCGGGATGCGCTTGGCAGGGAGATACAAATTGGCGAAAGCGTTTTGCAGGAACCCTTTCCGCCGCAGGTCAACGCGGAATGGAAGGGCTATTATGACCGCGCCCTGTTGGGCGAAGCCTTCCGCGTGGAAACCATCACACGATTGAGGGCGACCCCGCGATACGTCGAATATCTTTTTCATCCCATCAAAGACGCGGATGGACAAATCAACGGTGTGACGGTCTTCGAGCGCAACATCACCGAGCGCAAACAGGCGGAGGAAAAACTGCGTGAGAGCGAGCGCTTCTTCCGGTTTATCGCCACCCATTCGCCCGACACCATTTTTTTCCAGGATCGCGAATTGCGCTACGAATGGCTGATCAATCCGATTTTGGCGATGCTGCCCGAAGAATATATCGGTAAAACCGATCTGGAGTTCTTTCCACCAGATCAGGCAATTCCGCTCACAGAATTGAAGCAACAGATTTTGCAAACCGGCGAAGGACAGCGTGTCGAGACGCAACTTGACGTGGACGGCGTGCATTTCTGGCACGACGCTGTCTACCAGCCGATCCGCGCCGAGGATGGTTCAGTCATTGGTATCGCAGGTTACCTCCGCGAAATCACCGAGCGCAAGCGGGCGCAGCACGAAATGGAAAAATCGCACGAGCAGTTGCGTGAACTTTCGCGCCAGTTGCTGGAAACGCAGGAAAAGGAACGCCGCGTCATCGGGCGCGAACTGCATGACGAGATTGGTCAAACGTTGACCGGCCTGAAAATCCTGATGGAAATGGCGCGGCGCCTGCCCGCCGATGAATGCCACGAAAAGATTCAACAAGCGCAACAGGCGGCGGGCGAATTGATTGACCGCGTCAGCGCCCTTTCGCTCGACCTGCGCCCGCCCATGCTGGATGACCTTGGTCTCCTGCCCACCCTGTTGTGGTTTGCCAATCGTTACACAACCCAAACGAACATCCGCGTGGATTTCCACCACGAAGGCTTGCAAGACAAACGCTTCGACCCTGCCATCGAAACGGCTGTGTATCGTCTCGCGCAGGAGGCGCTCACCAACGTTGCCCGCCATGCAGGAGCCGACAGGGTTTCGGTGCGCGTCATTGCGAAAGGCGGCATGATGGAATTGTTCATCGAAGATGCCGGCGTCGGCTTTGACTCAAATACAGCCTATGATGCCAGCGGTGGTTTCAGCGGAATGCGCGAACGCGTCCACTTGCTGGAAGGCAGTTTGGAAATCGAATCTGCGCCGGGGCGTGGCGTCCGCACTTCCATCCGCCTGCCGCTCATTACGGGGGGGGGGAG
>CAILWD010000057.1 GCA_903837815.1 uncultured Chloroflexota bacterium
CAGGAGTCGTCGGACTCCATAAAAACAAGATGTCCACAGAAAAAGACCAGCAATATCTCACCGCAGGTGTGCCCCAATTGCAGGATTATCTGTTGAGCGAGCGCTTGTATTACCCGCTCGGTTTTTCATTGCCGCAGTTGACTTTGGGTGGGCTTCTCCTCTCGTTGAAGCGGATGGGGACTCAGGCGGCCAAATTCGAGGCGCAGGTCGAGGCGATTCGCTCGAAGTGGGGAGCGGCTTGGGATGCAAAATCCAGCCGCGAGGTTGGGGCGCGAAGCGAGTTGTGGGTGAATTACCTTTCCGAGTATCGGGACGATCCCAGGGCGGGCGTCCATCTCTATCCGCAAAATGTCCGCTACCGCGCGATGATGAGTTTGCTGGGTAAAATCGAAGACGGTTCAGACGTCTTCTTGAAAAGCGTTTTTCGGGAAGGCAAATTTATCTGGGAAGAGGACTGCGCGCCGAACTTCGAACGCAAGACCTTTTGGTATTTATACGGAACTTTGAAGGAGCAACCATGACTGACGCAAAAAGCGCAATCGAATACGCTCACCAAAATCGCGAGCGGTTTATTAAGGAATTGGTGGAGTTCATCAAAATCGAATCCATTTCCACCGACAACGAGTACAAGCCTCAGGTACAGAAAGCCGCTGAATGGGCGGCGGAACACCTGCGAAGACTCGGCATCGAAAACGTTAAACTCATGCCCACGGCTGGACACCCCATCGTGTACGGCGACTGGCTAAAGAGGCCCGGCGCGCCGACGATTTTGGTCTACGGACATTACGATGTGCAGCCTATCGACCCCATCGAGTTGTGGGAAACGGCGCCCTTCGAAGCGACGGTGAAGGGCGATTACATTTTCGGACGTGGCACTTCAGACATGAAGGGCCAGGTAATGGCGGTGTTCAACGCCATCGAGTCTGTCATGCGGACAGGTGATTTCCCCGTCAACTTGAAGTTCATGCTCGAAGGCGAGGAGGAGATTGGCTCGCAGCACATGCCCGAGTTCCTTGCCCAACATGGGGAGATGTTCAAAGCCGATTTTTGTCTGAATCCCGACGCGGGGGCGATTTCGGCTGATGAGCCGACCATCACCTACGGCTTGCGCGGACTCGCCTATTACGAAATCAACATCTACGGTCCCAAACAAGACCTGCACTCGGGCCTGTTCGGTGGGACAGTGCATAACCCCGCCCAAGCCTTGACCGAACTGCTCGCGGGTATGCACGACGCCAACGGCACAATTACCCTGCCTGGCTTCTACGACTCCGTACGCCCCGTCACCGAGCAGGAGCGCGAAGCCTTTGTCAAACTTCCGACCACCCCCGAAAGTTATCTGGAGCAGACCGGAGTTCCCGAGTTGTGGGGCGAGAAGGAATACACGCCCGCCCTACGCGTCGGCGCGCGCCCAACCCTCGAAGTGAACGGCTTGCTTTCAGGTTGGACGGGTCCCGGCTCGAAGACCGTCCTGCCCGCAAAGGCGATGGCGAAAGTCTCCTGCCGCCTCGTGCCAGACCAGACTCCCGAAGAAGTCCACAAGCAACTGCTCAAGTACATGGAACAGAATGCGCCGAAGACCGTCACTTGGGAAGTGAAAGACTTGCACAAAAGCCCGTGGGCAATCACCGATCTCAACACCTCCGGCGTGCGCGCGCTGGCATCGGCAATGGAAACAGTTTGGGGCAGGCCGCCGCTTTATCGCCGCGAAGGCGGGTCAATTGGTGTGGTCGCCATGTTGCAAGACACTTGCGGTGTTGAGTCGGGGCTGGTCGGATGCGGTTTGCCCGATGACAACGTCCACTCGCCCAACGAACGAATGCACCTGCCGACCTGGCACAAGAATGTGGATGCGTACATCCATTTCTTCTTCAATATGAAGTAATTATGTCATTGCGAGGGCGGCTGGTCGAGTAGAGCGAGTGTTCTTCTCACTCGTACCGAGACCCAGCCCGAAGCAATCCTCAATTATTCAGGAGATTGCTTCGTCGAAAGAGCATCGCCTCGCAATGACAGGAAAACAAATAAGGACTTAGAGGTACATGGAAGATAGAATCATCACATACGGTGGACAGGCTGTCATTGAAGGAGTGTTGATGCGCGGGCAAAAGGCGCTTGCCATTGCCATGCGCGCGCCCGATGGCTCGATTGCCGTCCACACCGAAACACTGGCGAATGTGTATCGTTCGGGAGTCACCAAAATCCCATTTGTGCGCGGCGTCATTCTGCTTTGGGACGCCCTCGGCTTGGGGATGCATGCCCTGACGATTTCTGCGAACACTCAAACGGGCGAGGACGAAAAGTTGGAAGGTCCCGCCCTCTACCTGACTCTCGCCACATCTCTTGCGCTTGGCATCGGGCTTTTCTTCCTCCTTCCCGCCGGGCTGGGCGGCGCGGCGGAGCATTATCTCGGCTGGAGTCCCTGGCTGAATAATCTGGCGGAGGGAATTTTACGGCTTCTGTTTTTGGTCGGCTATATCTGGGCGATCAGTTTCATGCCCGACGTGAAGCGGCTTTTCATGTATCATGGGGCGGAGCATAAGACCATCAACGCCTTCGAAGCTGGCGCCGAGTTGACCCCCGAATCGGTGGCAAAATATCCCATCGAACACGCCCGCTGTGGGACGGCTTTCCTGCTGACCCTCGTCCTGCTCTCGATTTTGGTCTTCACCGCGCTGGGGCCGCTATCCATGTTCTGGCGGCTTGCTTCGCGGATTCTCTTCATCCCCATTTTGGCTGGCGTCGCCGTCGAATACATCCGCTGGACGGCGAATCATTTGGACAGTCCCTTTGTGCAGGCGCTCATCAAACCCAGCCTGGCTTTGCAGCATCTCACAACCCGCACACCTGACCTGGCGATGTTGGAGGTGGCGATCGAATCGTTCAAATCCATGCGCAGGGCGGAACAGGAAGCAGCGTGAACACGAGGTTTTGAATCAAAAAAGAGACGGGTAACCACCCGTCTCTTTTTTTTAATTTCTAAACTCTTTCCCTGGCATCTTTACAAAGCTGGCAAAAATGGGAACTCTCGTTGAGGTTACCCCCATGGAATGGCAAAGACAAATCCGTGTAAATCAGGGCTTTCCAATTGGCTTCCCACAGGGAAGCGCAAGCTCGGCCACGCAGGGCTGGCAAATGGTTTGGTGATTTGAGTTTATTCTCTTATAATCCAATAGACAGGCTTGAGCCACGTCTCTCATTATTAACCCGGCTATTGCAGGATGCGGCTTGCCAGTGTCGCAGCCGACCATGAGATAATAATGGCAAGCAAGGAGTATCAATATGAGCAATTTTTTCAAATCCATTGCTTTGACAGGGATGTTGTTGAGTGTGTTGACCACGTCGTGCAATCTGGTCGTACTGACGCCAACCCCCGCCTCAACCGCATCGCCAATTGCCAGTTCCACGCCGGCGGCATCCCCAACTGCTGCTTTGACGACGGCTGTTCCAGTCGTTTCTCCGACGCCGGAGTATGCGCCATTCTGCAACTCAAGTTCCGTGACCGCCGCGCCGCCTGTGCAGTGCCAGCTTCCCGTTGCAGAGGAGAGCAGTACGTTTTGCATCAAGAAAGACCCGTACAATTTGATTCTCATCGACAAGGGTATGACCTACGAAGTGCTGACCGACGGATTCAAATGCACCGATGGAGGTATCCAGGACGGCAAACAACTGCTGACCTGCACCGGGCAATACTCGGCAGAATTCGCGCTCAACGTCTGTGACCCTGCCTGCGCCGTTCCAACCGTTCAGCCGTCGCTCACGACATGCCCACAAGGTTACAACTACAATGCTTTTCAGGGATGCTGCACCCAGGAGGCTCAGCAGGTATCCCCGAATTGTCAGGCTTATGAATTCCGTACCACAAGCTGCGTTGTAAGATGCTTTGAATTTCAAAAAGAGAGCAAGTGCAAGCGCAACTCCTGGGCTTGTACCTGGAACGACAAAGACAAAATATGCGAACTGAGACGTTGACCTTCCCGCCGTTTCCTGTTCCAGTTCGAGCACCGTCAGAAAACTCCCGTTTCTTGTACAACTGCCGCTCAAGGAGACTGCAGCCATGAACAACGTCCGCCCGCGATTGACGATGATGACCGAGGAACAGATACAGGAAGCGCATCGCAATGTTTTGAAGGTGTTGAGCGAAACAGGCGTCCGCGTGGATTCGCCTGAGATTTTGGCTCTGCTCGAACGCAAGCTGGGATTGAAGTCCGCAGACCGCAGAATCAAATTCCCGCCCGAAGTTGTGGAAGAGGCGATTAAGTCCGCGCCGAAGACCTTTGACGTGTATGACCGTCGCGGCGAACTCAAATTCAAAATGGGCGATGACCGCCTGCGCTTTGGG
>CAILWD010000058.1 GCA_903837815.1 uncultured Chloroflexota bacterium
CGTGCCAATTGCAGAAATGACCGCCATGCGCGAAAAGCCGTGTGCGCGTGCCACGTTGTCTGCTTCTTCAAGCAGACGTGTGCCAAGCCCCAAATGTTGGGCGGCTCCAGATTGTTCCTCGCCGAAGGAAAGCGATTGCCCATACACATGCACTTCACGGATGAGCGCGGCGCCGTCCAGGTCAGCCATGCCAGTGGACGGGGAATCTTTTGTCGGCAGCGACAATCGGATAAAACCCGCCAACCCGTCATCGGGTGTGACGAAGGAGATGAAATGTTCCTCGGCTGCGCCAGCTTGATAGACGAGGTCGTCCATTCGCAGGGTTTCTGAATCGACAACTTTGCCGCGCACCTCACGACAGCGCACGCATTGACAGTGTGTGCCGCGCTTCTTCATTTCGCTTTGAATGTCCTGCCGCAGGCTGGTGCGTGTGTTGCCTTCGACCACGTTGTTGCCCGGAATATCGCGGATAACGCGGTTGACGCGGCAATAGCGCGGGATGGTAGGTTTGATGTCTGCGATCAATTCGACCAATTCTGGCGTGCTGTACGGTTGGAATTCGCCGCGCTTCCAGTATTCGTATAACTCGGCGTTGGCAAGCAGTTGATTCGGGTAGATTTTGATTTCGTCGGGACAGAACCCGCTCCACAGTTTGGCAAAGTCGGCGCGGTCTGATTCGGGGGTGGCGCCCAGCAGGTTTGGCATCCAATGCAGCACGATCTTGAATCCAGCGGCGCGGAGCAGGGCAACGGCTTTTCGCGTAGATTCCACGTCATGCCCGCGCTTGTTGAGTTCGAGGATTCGGTCATCGAGACTTTGCGCTCCCAATTGGACTTTGGTCACGCCGAGATGTCTTAGCCAGCGCAACTCGTCGGGATTGATTTCATCGGGGCGCGTCTCGATGACCAGCCCCACGTTGCGGTGGATGGCGGTTTCGTTTTGGGTTTGAACATCCAACAAATTAACCGCAGGACTTTCTTTTTGTTTTCCTTCGCGCTCTTCGTGTCCTTCGTGGTTAGTTCCGTTCATCGCATCGAAACACCGCGCAATAAACCACTCCTGATAATCGCGCCGATACGATGACCATGTGCCACCGAGGATTAGCAGTTCGATTTTATCGGTGGGGTGACCGAGGTTTTCCAGAGCGCGCAAACGGGAATACACCTGATCGAACGGGTTGAATTGGTGTTCCAGTGCGCGCATCGCGCCAGGCTCATCGGGCAGGTAACTCTTTGGCATTCGCACATCGGTGGGGCAGAAGATGCACTTGCCCGGACAGGGATAGGCTTTGGTCAGCACGGTCACGGTGGTTACGCCCGACAGGGTGCGCATAGGTTTCATGCGGATTTTTTCCAGCAGGGCGCGGTCTGCTTCGATTTCGCCCGCATCCACCATCTGGTTGTACGCCGCCACCAGCGCGGCTTTGGTCAGGTAGCCGCCCCCGTCCAATGGATAATTTCGCAGCGAGCGCATCACCTCGCCGCCGTTGCGGATTTCATCCAGCGCCAAACGCGCCCGCGCCAGTTTTTGTGGCGTCAGCGTGTTGAATTTTCTCCAGCGGTGTTGTCTTTCGCAAAGTTCCATTTGAAATTTACCGGCCATCTTCTACGAAGTCTTCGCCGTCTGGATTCCGACTGGCGGTTTGGGATCATTGAACATGCTGGTGTGTAATCCACACTCCATTTTGCCGCAACCCGCCCAGCGACCTGCGCGGTCATCGTCATTCACGCCGACTGCGATGGTGCAGGGCAAACAACCAATGCTCCTGTATCCCTTTTCGTAAAGCGGATGATGGGGCAGGTTATGCTCTTCGATGTATCTGTTTACGTCTTCCTTTTTCCAGTTCAAGAGCGGGTTGATCTTGAGCAGGCCATTTTCCTGCAATTCTAAAAAATGTGCCTTTGCGCGAATTGGAGTCTGGTCGCGGCGTATGCCACTGATCCATGCCTTATAACTTTTTAATGCGTCTTGCATGGGTTGTACTTTGTGTAAATAACAACACAAGTCGGGATCTTCCAGCGGTAAAGTGCGCGCCTTCTGGCGCATGTAAGAATCCCAGTGCGGGGCGCGGCGCAGGTCGATGATGTTGAGATTCCACTCGTGGGCGATCTTTTCGCGGAACATGAGCGTATCCCAAAAGTGGTAGCCCGTGTCCAGGAACAGGATCGGCAGGTCGGGGATGATACGGGTTGCCATATACAACAGCGACATGGAATGGGTTTGAAAGGATGAACTCATTGCAATATAGGGAGAAAAACGATCTGCCGCCCATTCGATGATCTCCTGCGGAGTTTTTGTCTCGAATTCCTTTGAATATTTTTCTATCCTTTGCGCCGATAACATGCTGGAATTATACCGTTATGTGATGCCCGAATGGGTATAATTTCAGCATGAAAGAAGTTACGACGAACAGCCTTCTTGCAATCAACCGCGAGTTCTATGACCGTTTTGGAACTCAGTTTTCTGCCACGCGCCAGCGATTACAGCCCGGCGTGAAGCGTATCCTCGATGCAATTCGGGTGGACGAATCGGTCCTCGATTTGGGATGCGGCAACGGGAATTTTCTGCACGAACTGGCCCGGCGCGGTCACAAGGCTCCGCTTCTCGGCGCAGATTTCAGCCTGCCCCTGCTTCGAGATGCTGAATCCAGTTCCGGGGTGGAGTTCCGCGAAGTCGATCTTACAAAGTTGTCGCTTGTCAGTCATCCGTTACTGGTCGCTGACGACTGGTCGCTGATAACTTCCTTTGCCACGCTTCATCATATTCCCTCCATCGAAATGCGGCTGGGTATTGTGAAGGTTGTCCGCAGGTTGTTGAAGGACGATGGCAGGTTTATTTTGTCCAATTGGCAGTTTTTGAACAGCGCCAAACTCAGGGCGCGTATTCAATCATGGAGCAGGGTAGACATTGACGAGAGCGATGTGGATGAAGGGGATTACTTGCTGGATTGGCGCGGCGGGGGAGAGGGATTGCGGTACGCGCACCAGTTTTCGGCGCAGGAATTATCCACGCTGGCGGAACAGGCCGGGATGAAGGCTGTCGATTCCTTCCTTTCTGATGGGGAAGGCGGGAATCTGGGTTTGTATCAGGTATGGGTCAAGCGCTGATTACTACGCAGTTTCGCCCTTTTTGCTTGGCGGTGTATATGGCCTGATCGGCGCGTGAGACCAGAGATTCGTGGCTTGTCGTGCCTTCGTCTTTTTGCAACGTCCATCTTTTGCAAGAAAGGATGCCAGGGTTTCGCTGTACTCTTTCGAAATGAGGTGGAGCGGCTGTCCGATTACATCCTTCTTGGCGCATTTCATCAGGCTCCCTGCCAGCAGGTTCATGTAAAAGAACGAGACCCTGCTCGAATCGCAGGGATTCGTTCATCACAAGGAAAACCGGAATTGACAGGATCGCTGTATATTGTGTTTTCGCAAGCAGGATTTTTGCGGGGAGAAAGGGAAGGAGCAATTCCAGGCTGTAGGCAGACGACCAGATGGACAAGCGGAGCATTGCCCCTGCAAATGGTCGGGAAATCAGCCTCCGACATGAAAATTCCCAGCGCCTGCATCTCCGGTTACAGAATTACCTGTTGCGGGTTGATAATGTATTGCCACCAATTGTTATGAATTCCGTTTTTGCGTCCTGCCACGTGCGGGAAGCGGGTGAACCACCATTTGTGATGTTCGCGCATGTTACCGCCGCCCCATTCCGATGAGGCAACGATGCGCTTGTCGCCTTTGAAGTTTGGGAAATTCAACAGCCAATCGTAGCATTCGCTGACGACCGGCGCCGGGTTATTCCAATCGTAATCTGCCTGGCTGTTGGGGGCGAAGTGGATGTTGCCGCAGGCAGACTTGCCCGGCGCGGTCTTCTCGTAGCGGGTGAAGCGCTTCCACAGGTTGGCTTCGCCGCTTAATTTGCCGAAGGTCTTTTCCATGATCGATTCGGCGCGGTGACCGTAGGCTTCGAGCATCTCGCCGATATACCTCTCGAAAGAAAAACCCATGATCACGAAGCGGCGTTTGCTGGCTTCGGTGTTTTTCAAGGCGGGCGCATTGCACCAGAAGGCGCCCGGTCCGCCCATGATCGATTCATAAAAGCCCGCATGGGGGAAGGCGAAGGTCCACACTTCGTCGATCTCGTTCCGCGCCAC
>CAILWD010000059.1 GCA_903837815.1 uncultured Chloroflexota bacterium
ATCAACCACATCGCCGACTGCATTGCAGACTTTTTCCAGCGTTTGAAAATGCTGCTCCATCAAAGCATCGAGCAAACGCTCCACATTGGCTTGGTCGTTGACAAGGTCCACGAGGAAGTTGTCCATGCGGCGCAGGAAGGTTCCCCACTCGAACAGGTTGCAACCGGCGACAACCACCAGAGCGCGGTCGGAAGATTCCCTCAGGGCGATGGCACGCTGTCGAAGTTGCTTCCAGAAATCAGCTTCACCGGCATGATCCCAGGGACTGTGAGCCAGCCCCGCCCAGTGGACTTTCCCCATCCAATAGGGCAGTTGCTTGTAATCGGCAGGATAGCCATCGAGGTAGGGGTAGCAGGTCTGGTCGAAGAAGGTTGCGCCAAACGGCATGTAAGCGACGCGCGTGCCTTCCTTGTCCACCACATCCCAACCTTCATCTGCCTGCTTTCGAGGGCGGAACCAGGTCGGGAATTGGACGGTCATCCCCTGGGGCAGATCAAAATCGTACCAGTCTTCGGGGCGGTCATTGAAGGTGCGTCCGATGTCCACCACGTCGATTCCAAAGCGATCGAGGATGGCATCTTCGGGTTGGGCAACTTGCTGAACAACATCATAGACCAGGGTGGGTCCGCCCATGCCGAGATGTTTTTTCAAGTTGTAATATGCGATGGCGGAAATTCCAGAGCTGGGGGTCGCGCCCATGTCAACGGGCAGCCCATCGGGCTCGCGGTGCTCGATTGCGGATAAAACACGTTCGCGTGAAGTCATTTTGGATTTGCCGGTCATGTCTGCCTCCAGATAAAATTTTCTACGCCAGAAACTGTCCGATGGACTGGCTGACTTCGTCGTAGCGGAATTCGCGCTCGTTGAGTCCGCTGACTTCGCCGACGATGTGGAAATCCTTGAACACCAGAATGCGCCGAGCCAGGTTGATCATTTCGGGCATGTCGGATGAGATCAGGATGATGGACTTGCCTTCTTCCTTCGCCAGATTCCAAATCAGTTTGTGGATGGCTTCCTTCGCGCCGATATCCACGCCGATGGTTGGTTCATCCACAATGAGGATGTCGCACCCGGCAGCCAGCCATTTGGAAATGCTCACCTTTTGCTGATTGCCGCCGCTCAAACGGCGGACGATCTGCTCAGGACCCGTAGCGCGGATGTCAACATCCTGCATCATTTTTTCGGTGGTTGCGTCTTTGCGGCGCAGGTTGATGGCACGCAGAGCCGTCAGTAATTTATTCCAGACCGTGATGGTGATGTTGGTATCGATCGAGGTATCCAGAATCAGCCCCTTTTCCTTGCGGTCTTCGGAGACATATCCCATCCCATATTTATACAGGCTGTCAGCCATGCTGCGGATGTGCGCCGGCTTGCCGTTGACCAAAACCTCGCCGCCATCTTTGGCTGCTTCGCCGATCAGGAGTTGGGCAAGTTCCGTGCGTCCTGAACCAACCAAGCCGTAGAAGCCGAGAATCTCCCCTTTATGCAGTTTGAAGTTGACCCCGGAAAACTTTCCGTATTGCTTCAATTCGCGGACTTCGAGTGTCACCTTTTTGTGATCGATGTTCAAGGAGCCGAGATATTCATTGTGCGAAGAACGCCCGATCATCATCGTGACGATGTCTTCCTTGGTCAGCCCGCTCGCGTCTCGGGTGCCGATCTTGTGCCCGTCGCGCAGCACGGTTACTTTGTCGCAGATTTTCAGAACCTCTTCGAGTTTGTGCGAAACGAACAGGATGGTCACGCCCTGTTGTTTGAGTTTTCCCAGAATTTGCAGCAGGTTTTCGGTTTCGTGCAAAGTCAGCGACGAAGTCGGCTCGTCTAAAATAAGCACGCGCGCATTCGCCGAAATGGCGCGGGCGATCATCAATAATTGCTTTTGTGCGGTACTCAATTCATTCGTCGGCTGGGTTTCTGCAACACCGAGTTCCACCTCGGCAATGTACTGGCGCGCGTCCTCGTTGAGTTTGTTCCAATCGATTTTGCCGAGTTTTGTATACCGCCCGATCTTGTCGAGCATGATATTTTCGGCAACGGTGCTTTTTGGGATGACCTGTATTTCCTGGTTGACGATGTTGATGGAATGCTCGATCGCATCCGAATAGGAACTCAACTTCAGTTTCTTTCCATCGAGGTGAACGCTTCCCTCGTCGGGGGTGTAGATTCCGGCAATGATTTTTATCAGGGTGCTTTTGCCCGCGCCATTTTCCCCCACCAGGGCATGAATCTCGCCCGGCAGGAATTCAACCGACACGTCGCTCAATGCCTGAACGCCCGGAAAAGCCTTGCTGATGTTCCTGATTTCCAACATCGTTGATGCTCCTTGGATGTTTTTGCCGCGAGGCGTCCCTGTTTCTGGAACGCCTCGCGGATTTCTTACTCGATGGCGGGTTTACTTCTGCAAGTAGGTGGCTTCAAGTTCTGCGTTGATTTCTTCGGTCACAGCCTGAATATCCTTGGCATAGGTTTCCAGGTTGTCTTTGTTGGCATAGGCAAAGCCGCCGTTCACGAAGTAGGAGTCAGCCTTCGGAGCGTAACCCTGCGACATGAAGTAGAGCAGTTTGCAGGAGAGGTAGCCGTGTCCGTAGGGGTTCTGGAC
>CAILWD010000060.1 GCA_903837815.1 uncultured Chloroflexota bacterium
CGCTTTCCTTCGACTCGCTGATCTTGTCCCAGGCGAGATAAAACTCATTGTCGCGGTCATAATAGCCCTGCGAGTACGATGGGTGACTGGCATACGGGACGTGGCACACCGCGTCCACGATGTTGGCGGGGATCATGGTGCGGTTTGGGTCGGAGCGGATGACGGATTCGTCCACGATTTCTTCGGCGGTGAGGATGACTTTCCTCGCGGCGAAGGCGGCTTCCTTCTGCTCGCCGATGATGCCCCACAAATGGGCATTGCCGTTTACGTCCGCCCGCTGTACGTGGACAATCGCCACATCGGGGTTCAGCGCCGGGACGACGATCACATCCTTGCCGCCGTACGGGTCGGGGATGCGCTTGATGAGCGGGTTGGATTGTTCGAGACTGGTCGCGCCGGTCTGATTCATGGGCAGGAAGGGCAGTCCCGAAGCGCCAGCTTGCAGGCGGGTGATCATCCCGAAGTGGGAATATTCTTCCCATTCCAGTTCGCCCTTTTCAATCGCGGCGCGGACGATTCTCAGCGAGCCGACGCCGGGGTTCCCCATGTACGAGAAGATGACCTTCTTCGCGCAACCCGCCGCCACCATCTGGTCGTAGATCAGGTCGGGCGTGGCGCGGGCGAGGGTGAGGTTCTTTTTCCCCTGGCGGATGATCTCATGCCCGGCAGCAAAGGGAATGAGGTGGGTGAAACCTGCGGCGTAGACCACATCGCCATCGCTGACATAATCTGCAATTGCCTGTTTGAGTGAAGTGAGTTTTGACATGTTATTTCTTCTTTGAATCCTTGCCTTTTTTATTCTTTCTCTCGTCCATTGTTTTCCTAAACCATGCGAAACGCCCGGCGGAGGGAGGGGCGGGCTTGCTCCGTCGGAGAATTCCGCCGACGACGAACATCAACAGCGCCGTGAAGAAGAAGTCATAATCTGCTTGTTTGGCGACATCCGAGACGACGAAGAGAACAAATGCCCCCCCGCCGATGACATAAAAGAACGTTCCTACACGGTAGATGAGCGGCTCGTCGGATTCCATGCGCTTATTTTACCTTTGGAGGGGGATGGTAGACAAGTAAACAGGTGGCAGGTAAACACGTAAAAAAAGAGAGCCTGACGAAAGACTCTCTTCTTGTTTACCTGTCTACCTTGTACTTACTTCACCACCACCCGCACCTGTTCCCGCATGTAGAGCGGCACGTAGTAATGCCCGCCCGCGTTCTTGCCGCTGGAGCCTGATCCTTTCCAGCCGCCGAAGGGTTGGAAGCCAGGCCATGCGCCCGTCGTTGCGCCCTGCGGACGGTTGGCGTAGGTCACGCCGGCCTCGATTTTGTCGAAGAACCACTCGGTCTCTTCAGGCGAGCCGTAGAACCCGGCGGTCAAACCGTAGTCCACGTCGTTGGCAATTTGCATGGCTTCATCGAGGTTTTTGACCTTGCCAATGGTGGTGATGGGCAGGAACATCTCATGCTGCCACAGGCGATGGGACAGCGGCAGGTCTGTGACGAAGGTCGGCTCGCAGAAGAAACCCTTGTCGAAAGCGCCGCCGGTCTTGATCTTGCCGCCGGTGAGGAAGACTCCTCCATCCTGATTGATTTCTTCGCAGTAGTTTTGAAAGTCTTTATATGCCGTCAGGTTGATGACTGGTCCCGTGGTTGTGTTGCGCTCCGTCGGGTCGCCGACCACTAATTTCGAGGCGGTGTCTCTCAAACGGCTGACCAACTCCTCGTAGACAGAACCAACTGCCAGCACGCGCGAAGCGGCGGAGCATTTCTGTCCCTGCAAACCAAAAGCCGAGCGGGTGATTCCAATCGCGGCGCGTTCCAAATCCGCCTTCTCCGAGACGATGACCGGGTTCTTGCCGCCAAGTTCCAAAATCAACGGGCGGACGTAGTTACGTTTGCCAAAATCCTGAAACATTTTCATGCCCACATCGAAGGAGCCGGTGAAGGTCACGCCCGCCACTTCGGGGCTATCGATCAGCGCCTGACCCACCACCGAGCCAGCGCCCGTGACAAAGTTGACCACGCCATCGGGGAAGCCCGCGTCGCGGAAGCAGTCAATCAACAGTCGGGCGACCCAGGCGGTGTCGGTGGCTGGCTTGACGACAACCGTGTTGCCCGCCGCGAGTGCCGCGCCCATTGGTCCGCCCGTCAGCGCGAAGGGGAAGTTGAAGGGCGAGATGACCAGCCACACGCCGTAGGGCCGCAGCACCGACACGTTGCGCGACTCGTAGCCGACGAGCGGATCCCTGCCCATCTCGACGATGTAGCCGTTGTTCTTTTCCATTTGATCGCAGGAGTAATAAATCAGGTCGGCGGTTTCCTGCACGTCGCCCAAAGACTCCATGCGGTTCTTGCCGACTTCCAGCGCCATTGCCGCGCCCAACTCGAAAATACGTTCCTCGATCAGTGACGCCGCCTTGCGCAACAATTCCACGCGCTTCTGCCACGGCGTGCGGCTCCAGGCGGGGAAAGCCTTGTGCGCCGCGTCCAACGCCTGCTGGGCGTGCTCGGCATGTCCGCGCTGCATCTTTGCCAAAACCCAATCGGTGTTGACGGGGGAATGGTCGTTGTACGTCTTGTCCGATTTCACATCCTTCCCGCCGATGAACATGCTGTATTCCCTGCCCATGTTCTGCTTGAGTTTTTCCACGGCTTTGTCGAAGCCGGTATGCAACTCTTCGGGCGGGTTGAACATGGTCGAGTAGGTGAGTTTGAAACTGGTGGTCACTGGTCCATCTCCATTTCAAGAAGGATAATGAGGTTAATTTCGACTCCGAATGCCAGGCGCAATTAGGAACACTATCCCCCGCCGATGACTGCAAGTGCCC
>CAILWD010000061.1 GCA_903837815.1 uncultured Chloroflexota bacterium
GGTCTTCCCGACGCCGGGCTGTCCGATGATGACGAGGTTGGTGTTGCCCGACAAAGCCTGTGGCAGGGTGATGGTCTGCGCGTAGTAGGCGGCGGCAATCTCGGGCCAGGAGGGCAGGTAGGGCAGGGTTTGCGAAACAATATCTTCGAACTTTGGCGGCGTACCAGGCTCGACAATTTGTGGCGGGGCGATCAGCAAAGGCTCCTGAAGGATTTCGTCCAGCGCAAAGAGCGGGGCGGCGAGATGCATTCCCTGAGCGCGGCGAAGCGTGATGCGGCGGTGATTCTCTTCGACTGCGCTCGTTCTCCGCACCTTTGCCTCCTCGCGCTGTTCCTTCACCCCTGCGACGAATTCGGCCCACATTGGGCGCGCGCGCGCAACCAGCCACCAGAAGATGGATGCGGCGAGAAAGCCGGCAAAGAAGGAGTAGGGATCGATTGCGAATCTGGACATCGGGACGTCTAACTAATTTGCGTACAGAATTCTTCCGCAGGTCGGGCAGTATGCCAGTTGTTTTTGCGAGCGCGCGTTTTGTTGCAGGGCGATGGTGATGGTTGCGCCACAGGAAGCGCATGAATTATCGCTGATTTCGGAAACCGCCACGCCGCGTTTTTGCTGGCGCAGGTTTTCATAAACTTGGAGCAGGTCGCTTTCGATGGTTGCCAGCGCCGCGTCGCGCTCCTCTGCCAGTTGGTCGAGTTTGATGGAAAATGTGGATTGGTCTGCCAGTAGTTTTTTGTGTTCGTCTCCGAGACGCGCCTGTATTAATTCCAGTTTTGTCTGCGCAGACCTGAGGCTGTTCTCTGCGTTTTCGGCAGCGACCATTGCTTCGAGTTCCCGCTCCTCCAGTGTGATGAGATATTTTTTGAGGGAGACAATATCCTTTTGCAGGTCTTGTAACTCTTTCGGGTTTTGCACCTTGCCGCCGTACAAACTGGAGTCGGCTTGTTCGATTTTGATTCTTTGGGCTTGCACCTCGGCTTCGGCGTTGTTCAGGGCGTTGCCGTCGCGGTGATGGTCGGCTTTGGCGGTTTCCAATTCTCCGAGCGCCTGCTGTAACTCTGAATCATTTTCGAGAGTCCTGCGGATGGTGTCCAGTTGTGAACGGGCACGGTCAACTTGACGATCCACCTGCTGCAATCGATATAGTCCGAGAGAGGCGCTCATAGGTTGATTATATACGAAGTGGCCTGAAATTGCTTGTTTTCAGAAGATGTCTGACAACTTTTTAAGGCAGTCCCTAAAGGTTTCCAAAACCTTTAGGGACTATTTCATTCCACGCTGACGTTGAAGTAGTTGTACGCCGCCTGGGTCAGGTTGCCGATGAGGGGGTTGGTGACGTCCCAGATGTTTGTGACGGGGTGGTAGGTGTAGATCGATAGGACGAAATTCCCGCCTGGGCTGTACACAATGCCCACATCGCTGATGTCGTGGATAATCCCGTCGCTGGCGGGGACGTAGCCGTGTTTGTGCGGAAGCAGGGTCCCGTCTGGCACGCCGCCTTGAAGCAGCGAACCGAGTTTGTCTTGTGCCATGAAGTCAATCAGCAGTTGGCAGGTTGCGGGACTCATCTTGTCGGGGAAGGCGGCAACCAGCGCTCCGCCGTTGTTTTGCGCGCATTGATAAATATCCATTAATAGGGAGCCCATGTCGGAGGGAGTCGTTTGCGAATATGGGTCTGGCTCGGTGGTTATATCGGCTCTGGAGTTGCCCGGCGTCACCGGAATGGACGGGAGCAGGTAGGCGGGGTTGGTAAAGAAGCCTGCCAGGAAGGTGCTTTGCAAGCCGAGCGTGCGCATGTTGTTGGTGACGATGATAGGTCCTGTATTTGGGTCGATGGCCGAAAGCACGATGTCGGTGGCGTCGTTGCTCGATTTGCCCAGAGTCTGCGAGATGCTGTTGGAAATATCCGGCGAAAGGTCACTGCCCTTGTT
The DNA here is from genome assembly GCA_903837815.1 of uncultured Chloroflexota bacterium. Classification (GTDB taxonomy): domain Bacteria; phylum Chloroflexota; class Anaerolineae; order Anaerolineales; family Villigracilaceae; genus Villigracilis. The sequence continues at coordinate 1,935 of CAILWD010000061.1, forward strand.
GATGAGGTAGGAAGCCACCACCGGGATTTTCATCGTGCTGGATGCGGAAAATGCCACATCAGGCTGGGCGCTGATTTCCTGCTTGTTGTTGATGGCAAAATGGATTTCCTGCCCGGTCTGTAAATCTGCCATGTAGAAGCCGATCAAACCATCGAAATCAGATACGGTGACGATTTGTTTCAGCAGGATGGACAGGTTTTCGATGGTAGGTCTGGCAGCCGAACTACGGGTGAAAGTCAGCGCGATGGAACGATTCCTGGGTGATTTGAGCGCATCGCTGATTAGGAGCACAGCGCGGTTAATATCCAATGTTTGACCAGGCTGACCAGAGATGAAGGTTGTCCCGCCTGGAATTGGTATCGCCGGCGCAGGCGGAAGATCGTAGCGGGCGGCAATTTCATTTTGCAGGTATTCCCGCAAGCGCTCCTCCGAGAGTTTGGGGCTGAGGGGAATGGTCACTTCCGGAGGATTGCGATTCCAAAGGTAATCCCAATAGCCGCCCCAGAAAGACCCACCTGTGCGGCTGAGGTCTGCCGCCGCAAGCATGGTTTCGATGTCTGCTTCGAAACCGACCACGCCTGGGTCGATGTGAATGATGGCGTTGTTATATAAAACTTCCACAGGCGAAGTGTAAACTTCAAGCAAGCGTTGCGACGCCTCCGTCGGGCTTAGACCTCCAACGGGCACCCCCGCGATGCTCATGCCGGCAGGGTAACTGGTGCGCTGACGACTGTACCGGATCAGCGAGATCGTACCGAGGATCAGCGCGGCAGTCAGAAGGAGAATGGATATGCCCCGAAGGATGACGTTGGTGTTTCGATTTCTCATGGAACCTCCAAAATGCTGGCAAAAAGTATAACACGCCCAAGCGGAGGTTGTGCTAGAATGTGCCTGCTGGGCATCCACCGAAGACGGATCTCCAAAATCTCCATTCAAAAGGATGGTTTATGCTTCGTTCCTTGATTATTTATTTGTCCAAAGCCGCCTGGGCGCAAAACCTGGTGACAGGCTGGAGTTTTGCCTGGCACACCGTCTCCCGATTTGTGGCGGGAACCACGCTTTCCGAGGCCATGTTGGTGGTCAAGGGGTTGAACGCAAAGGGAATCAATGCCACGCTCGATCACTTGGGCGAACATACCAGCACCCCCGAAGAGGCACAACAAGCGACAGACGATATTTTTGCAACCCTTGATGCCCTCGGCGCAGATCCTGCTGCCCGTGGCAATGTCTCCATCAAGTTGACCCAAATCGGGCTTGGTCTCGACGAAAATGTTTGCGCGCAAAATCTTGAGCGCATCCTCGCTCGCGCAAAACAGAACAAGACCTTTATCCGCATCGATATCGAAGACACCCCTTACACAGACAAAACGATCAACATCTATTATTTGATGCGGGATAAAGGCTACACAAACCTGGGAATGGCCGTTCAATCTTATCTTTTCCGTTCCGAAGCGGACACGCGCCGTTTGGTTCAGGATGCGACAACCATCCGTCTGGTGAAGGGCGCCTACAAGGAACCGCCCGATAAAGCCTTCCCCAGCAAGGCCGACGTGGATGCGAACTACGACCTGCTGACCAAAATATTGATCGATGCTTCTATAACTCACAAAACAACCTTGTCGGAAGACGGGCGTTTCCCCTCCATCCCCTCCATTGCCACGCATGATGAAAAGCGCATTGCCTTTGCGAAGCAGTACGCCGAAAAAGTTGGACTTCCCAAACACGGCATGGAGTTTCAAATGTTGTACGGAATTAGGCGGGACTTGCAGGAGAGCCTTGTGAAGGAAGGGTACCCCGTACGCGTGTATGTTCCTTTTGGCACACACTGGTACCCGTATTTCATGCGCCGCCTCGCCGAGCGCCCCGCTAATATCTGGTTTTTTATTTCCAACTTCTTTAAGGGCTAGAAGTGTTTTATCAATTTTCCGCGACCTGACCTTCCGCCTCTTTGTTCCGGGGGATCAGCTTCATCTCATAGCCGCTCAAATGCATTGCAAAATAAAAAAAGACCGCCTGAAAAACAGGCGGTCTTGTGGGCGCACAGGGACTCGAACCCCGGGCCTCTACTGTGTGATAGTAGCGCTCTAACCAACTGAGCTATGCGCCCAAACAGCGAAGCGAATTATAGTATAGCCTTCCCGCTTTGGCAAGGAATTTTAAGGTGGAGGCAGGTAATCCCAGGGATTTACTTTCCAGGTCGCGGTCATCAACTCGAAGTGCAGGTGTGGGCCAGACGAGCGTCCTGTGCTCCCAATGGCGCCGACGCCTTCGCCCTGTCCCACGCTTTGTCCGCAGCCGCGATAGATGGCGCTGAGGTGGGCATACAGCGATTGGAAGCCGTTGCCGTGGTCGATCATCACCATGTTTCCGTATCCATAATCATTCCAACCCGAATAGACCACCACGCCCGCATCGGTGGCATACACGCCCTCGCCTTCGCTGCCGGCCAAATCGATTCCGCGATGGTTGGTTTTTTCGTTGTAATCGAAGCCGGAAAGGAAATGTTTATTGGTCGGGTAGACATAAGTCCCGTAGCCTACCGCGCCGCCGCTGACCGGGTCGCAAGAGCCTTGTCCCAGCACGCGGGCCGAGGCGGGGTTCTCGCGGGTCACGCCGAGCGGCGCACTCCAATTGACAAATTCCCGCGTCCCGCCGGGGATGATCAGCCATGTCCCTGTTTTGATGTTCGCATTGTTGTAATCGCCGACAGTGTTTGCGTCTATCTTGTTGCCGGGGAACTCGATGATATCTGCCGCTGTTGCGCCGTAGAATTCAGCCCAATCGCCAAACGAAATCCCTCCCAGCCATTCCCAGTACACGCCGTTCACCGGCAGGATGGTCAACTCTTGACCGGGCCTTAGTGAATGCGGGTCATCCAACAGAATGTTGTAATTTCCCCACAGGATTGTTTGCGGTTCCAAGCCGAACTTTTCGGCGATGCCGAAGACCGTGTCGCCGTCTTGCACGGTGTAGGTGGTCATTTCCTGTCGCGGGCGGGATGGAACGTTAGTGTGGATTTGTGCCGCGCGTGAAATGCCGAAGATCACCGGCTCGAGCAGAGCAGGCATGGGCTGGAGATCTGCGCCCGGAATGGATTCCATTTCTGCGGTCTGGCTGCCATTTGAAGCAGGTTGGCGCGGCGTTTTCTGATAATATGCCCGCGCCAGCAGGATAACAGCGACAATCGCTAGAATCGAAAACAGGTTTGTCGAAATCTGCAACAGCGACTCGCCCAATCCCATTTGAAGCAGGCTGTTCGTCCAGCGGCTGATCAGGCTGGGTTGGCGGGTGGGCGCAGACTCCTTTTCAGGCGCGGTAGCGGGAGTTTTTTCGTCGAAATTATTTTGCATGACTTTCATCATAACACGGGCAAAAAAACACGGTCAAGTTGGGCATCAAACACTAATCCTGTGTTAACCCGCTGTTCCCCGTACCGCCGGGCGGAAGAGTTGGATTCCGCCAATCACTGTCAGCGAAATTAATCCGCATGTGAGTGTTGTGACCGAGAGTCCGAATTCCTGCGTCATCCAGCCGATGAGCAGGCTGCCAAAGGGCGCAATTCCCTGCAATGCCCAAAGGTAAATGCTGAATACACGCCCGCGCAGTGAATCGGGAACTTTGGTTTGGATCAGGGTGTTCATGGTCGCGAGTTGGGTGACCGAACCCCAGCCCATAAAAGCGATGATCGCCAGGGCGATCCACAAAGAGCGGGGGAGAGGGATGAGCATCATCCCGAAAATGAAGGCGGTTTCTCCCATCAATAATCGGAGTCCGCGCCAGCGTTCGCTGTTGTTCATGGCAATCGAAACAGCCGCGATCAATGCGCCGACGCCTTGCGCAGTGTAAAGCAGGCTGTTGCGCGTATCCACTACAGATTTGGTGTCTCCAACCTGTCCGAGCAGGTCTTTCGAGATGACGGGAAGTTGTTGGACAACAGGGAAACCGAAAATACCCAGCATGGCGGCAATGATAATGAGCAAGCCGACGGCTGGCGTATCGAGGATGTAATGGATGCCCTCGCGCAATTCGGTCAGGAGGGGACGTGTGCGCGGTTTGACAGGAATCTTGTACCGCGTGCGTACGAAGAACAGACCTGTAACGATTGTCAAAAAACTAATGCTGTTCAAAAGAAAAGCCCAACCTTCGCTATTTTTGGGAAAGAGCAAAAAGAAAGGGACGAGCATCGCGGGTCCCACCATGCGCGAGATGTTGAAGGCGGTGGCTTGCAGGGCGATTGCGTTTGGCAGGGCATCCCGTCCCACCAATTCGATCAGCATCGATTGCCGCGCCGTGATCTCGAAGGCGGACGCCATTCCCAGAATGAGGGAGGTGATGACAATCTGCCAGATTTGGATTTGCCCGCTCAAGGTGAGGTAAGCCAGCGCAAAGGTGTCCAGCATCATGATGGTCTGTGTAACGATGACCGCCTTGCGTTTATCGACATGTTCTATCCAAACACCGCCAGGAATGGCAAGGAAAAACATGGGAAGGGTGGTGGCAAACCCGATGAGTCCCAAATCGAAGGGGCGCCCGCTGATGCGGTACGTCAGCAGGGGCAGGGCTGTGTTCTGCATCCAGGTTCCGATTAATGAAAATAGGTGTCCGACCCAGAAGATGGCGAAATCGCGCGAGGCAAGGGCGGGGAAGCGGCGGGAGAGAAAGTTCATTAGGCTGGGGCAATTAATTCGGCGCGGTCATTCGATGGCGCGTTGACCAAAGTTGAGACGGGGTAGGCGGACATTTTTTCGGCGGGAAACGGCTGTAGGAGGTGAATCAGATTTTCGAGCGTTTGCGGCATCGGGTTCAACCAATCTGCAAATTGCGATTTGTCCAGAATTACGGGCATACGGTTATGCAGGTCAGACATCAACTCGTTGGGGGAGGTGGTGATGATGGTGCAGGTGCGAAGCGTATTCCCGTCTGGCGAATGCCATTCATCCCACAGCCCTGCAAAGGCAAATGGCTTGCGGTCTTTCATGTGGATGAAATACGGGGTCTTTATCTTTTTGCCCGCTTCCGCCTTCCATTCGTAAAACCCGTCGGCGGAGATGAGACAACGCTTGTATTTGAAACTGCCACGAAAAGACGGTTTCTCAGCGACAGTCTCTCCGCGCGCGTTGATGAGTTTGCTGGCGATGGTCGGGTCTTTCGCCCAGGAGGGAATCAATCCCCAGAGAAAAAAATCGGCTTTGTTCTTCCCGTCATTTGGGATGGCAAGGACGGGTTGCGAGGGGGCAATGTTGTAGCGCGGCGCAAATTGGGTCGGGAAAATAAAATCGCCGAACACATCCTGCAAGTCGGCAGGGTCAACGGTGAGGGTAA
>CAILWD010000062.1 GCA_903837815.1 uncultured Chloroflexota bacterium
GATCGTATTCCAGATTTATAAGTTGTTAGACAATTGCATCAGCCTTCTGTTTATAATTGACTACCTTCAAATATTTGCAGCATCACAACCGCAATCGAATCAGCCCAGAGTGGTATATATCATGCATACGGGTATAAATTCAGAAAACGAGCGTAGGCGGCACGTAGGCGGCGGAGAAATCCCACTTATCCTAAACTTTACTCCCCTGTTATAGAACAGGGGAGTTTACTTTTTCAAGCTGTACTATCCCCCACCCAAAACCGACTCTATTATTCCTGTATACCCCTGTGCAGCGGATATCAATTCGAATAATGCGATTCTTTCATCCACCACATGCGCATCACCCTCCGCGGCGGGACCGAAGCCGACGGTTCGGATGTTGGCGTGACCGGCGCTGTAGGCGCCATTGGTGCAGAAGCGATAGGCGCGGATTTGGGGATTCAGCCCGGCGCTCTTCAACCCAGAGAGTGATCTTAGCACAAAAGGATGGTCTTCGGCGAACACCCATGCCGGGAAAAATTTGGGTCCGCGCAAAACGGCGCCGGTGTAGGCGGAATGTTCACCTTCAGCAATGACGACGTGCAGAGTGGCAACATCGACATTTGGTAAGTGTTTAATAGCGTTCAATACATCGTCAAAGGTTTCTCCGGGGAGCAGGCGTCTGTCATAGGTGACACGGCAACGACTGGGGACGACGGAGTAGCCGGGGTACGGGTCAGATATAATGTCGGTCAATGCCAGTATTGCCGGATCAAGCAGCGGGTCGGAGGGAAGCGGAATTTCATCAAAACCTGTGATGACCTTGGTCATCAAATGTACGGCATTGATTCCTAAATGTGGTGATGAAGAGTGGGCAGGTTTGCCGATGGTCTCCAGATGGATCTCTGCCCGCCCGCGCCCGCCGCGATTGAAATTGAGCTCGGTCGCTTCGCCGATGACAACAAAATCGGGGCGCACTTCATCCATGACGGTTTTCAGGCTGACGCCTTCCATCACTTCTTCCAAGACGGTGGCGCTGACAGCAATGCGCCCGCGCAACTTGGAACGATCAGCCGCAGCCGCACCATACACCATCGCGGCGAGCGCGCCTTTCATATCGGCTGTGCCACGCCCATACATGTATCCATCCACGATCTCTGCCGCAAAGGGATCGTGCGTCCACGTGGAGCCGGGGGCGATGCCCACTGTGTCACAATGTGCATCCAGCAAAATGGTGGGACCCGGCTGCGCGCCTTCGATGATGCCGATGGTGCTGCCGTTAGCATCAACCCAAACGCGGTCAAACCCAAGGTTGCGCATCTCTGCGGTGATGACCTCCACCACTGCTTTCTCTTCACCGCTCAACCCTGTCTGACGGATAAGGGCTTGCGTAAATTCGATCAATTTTTTTTCATTCATTTCATCTCCCATAAACGTTGCACGGCGACATGGACGCGGGCGCGAATGGATTCTTCATCGGCTCCCAGCACCACGCCCTCTTGAACACCGGACTTGCCCAGCCACCATCACCAGTTTCACATGTGAATGATTGCGCCACAACACCAGTTGATCGTAAAGATTATGCTCTGCCAACGGGGTTGGGAAGCGGGCATCGATCAATTGCAGATCGGCTTGCCAGCCGGGCGCGAGCCGACCGTCCTGTTCCAGCCCCAAAGATTTTGCGCCGCCCTTTGTGGCGAGATACCAAACCTGTGCGGCGGGCATCACACGCGGGTCTTGTTTGTAGGCTTTGTGAATCAAAAAGGTCGCGCGTACCACTTCAAAAAAATCGTTGACGTAACCATCGCTGCCCAGTTCAATCATCACACCTGCATCCAATAGTTCTGGTACAGGTGCAATACCTGCACCCACTTCACAATTCGAGAGCGGCATGTGCGGCATGCGGACGTTGCGCTCGGACATAATTCGAATCTCGTCCTCGCGTAACGGCACACATTGCGAAGCCAGCATGGACGAATTCGCAACGCCCAACAGATCGTAATATTCCATCGGGCGCGAACCGAAATGGAGAAGATGGGAGTTGAATTTCTTGGTCCTATTCAGGGCGAAACAGACGAATATAAATGGTCAGAGTTTCGCGCGCCTGATGGTTTTATCTAAGAATTAACGTAACCTAAGTTGCTACCTAGAAATGGAAGTCCAAGAGGGACTCTGCTAAAGTTGAGGTTACCATACCAAACAACCAAGCAGAGGAGCCCCTCATGGACAGCC
>CAILWD010000063.1 GCA_903837815.1 uncultured Chloroflexota bacterium
CTGCCCCCGTTGCTTTGTCCACTCTGCTGGCTTTGACCTTGCGCCATCGCGCCGCTCTGTGACGGAGTTTGTCCGCCGCCTGCCGCCACAATTTGACCCGCGCCCTGTTGCAGTTGACCTGCCGCCTGATTCGCCATCTGCGCGGCGGTGATTTGCTGTCCCGCCTGTACCATTTGACTTGCCGCGCTTGCCATTGCCTGCTGTGCGGCTGCCATATCTCCGCTGCGGATTGCCTGTGCCGCATCCATCAATTGCTGTGCCAGTTCTGGGTTTGTCGCCGCGAGTGAACTTGCCATCGACTCCAACTGCTCGGCGAGTTTTTGCAACTGTTCTGGAGTCATCTGACTCAAATCCATGTTTGCCAGTTTGGATGCTGCGCCTGCAAAGTTTCCCTTTGCTAAATCCTTGCCGAGTGCCTCCAGCGGAGTCCCTTCCTGTGCGGCAAGCGAACTGCCTGTTTCGGTCAACGCTTGCTGGATTTGCGCCGCTTGCTGGCTGTCCAATGCTTTTAGTTTTTCGCTCGTGCTGACCAGAGTCGAGACCGCGCCTTCCATCGTTGGATTATCTTCCAACTCTTTGAGCGCGTCTTCCAGCGGCTTGGCGAGCGCCTCTTTTTGCTCGGCAGTCAGGGACTCGCTGGTGTTGATCTCTTTGATAATTTCTTCAATCTTGGTTTGCTCCGCCGCAATGGCTTCCTCGACGGCGCGTTGCTGGCTGGCGGCGGCGAACAAAGTTTCTCCGCGAAACCAAAGCACGCCAAGAAGCAAAGTGAAGAACAAGGCGAAGGCTAGGTCAAGTTTTGGGAATCGTAGCGGCAGGTCCCGGCGCGGACGAATTTGGCGGGACACGCTCACAGCGTCGTCCAATTGTCGCTGGATGATTTCCACAGAACGATTTTCGTTCTGCAATTCCAGCGCGGTGCTGACTCGTTCTTCGAGGTGGAAAACGCGGTCGAAATATCGCGCGGCTCGCATGGGTTGAATCCGCCAGAAGTAGGCGGCAATTGCAAAGGCGAGAGGCAGGGCAACGACGCAGAAGAGAAGCAGCGCGAGCAATTCCTGCTTTAATAATTTCGCTTGATAAAGTCCAACTCCACCGATTAGCAGGGACAAACCCAACGCCGCTGCCAGTCCGCGCAGGGACCAGGTGATGGCGCGTTGCAGGCGCATCCAGAGAATCCAGTGGCCGAGGGTTTGGGTGAGTTGGTTAATGGTGGTCATCTTATCGGTCGGGGCGGTGGATGAAATAAACGCTTAAAGCGATCAACAAAACCGTAAACAGGATATGGAAGATGACGTAAACGATCCACGGCGAGGGAAGCGGGAACGAAGTGGAACCAAGAAAGCTGTTTGTGGTGATGAACAGGCTTTGGTCTTCGATCAGGATGACTTCACTCATGACAGCGGCGAAGAATGAATTGGTGGAAAATAGGAACCAAAGCGCAGCGCTAATTAAATCTTCTGCCAGCCCGGATGGATAGGTGTTGATGCCGCCAAGCACGCTGATGGAAAACAAAATCAGGATGAAAAAAATAAAGGAAATCAGAATCGAAGCGTAGGAAAGCACGGTGGAGATCAATGTCCGCTGTGAGAGACTTGAAAAGAACAAGCCCAAAGAACATAGAAAGATCGCAGTGACAACCAGCATCAACGTCGAAACGCCAATTTCGGCCATCCCAACGCCGCCGAGGAAGAAGGCAAGGCTTTGCACCGGTAATGCGGTAAAGATGAGCAGGAGTAAAAACGCCACCGCCGAGCCTAGTTTGCCGAATACAATGGATCCCGCCGAAAGCAGGGATGCGCGCAACAGGTCGATGGTCTTGCGCTCTCGCTCCGAAGAGATCGCGCCTGAGGTCAACGCGGGGCCGATGAATCCAAGCATCAGCAATTCCAACAGCACCACCGTGCTGAAAATGATCTTGCCCACTGTTTGCAGAAAAGCGGGATCGCTGTTCGAAAGGCTTCCGTCTACGGTAAGCAGCAGGTAGATTACAGCAATGAAGAAACTGATCAGCGCCAGGTAGGCGACGATGATGATGAATCCCTGCCGCCCCCTCATCCTGCTTTTTATTTCCTTGTTGATGATGGGGTTGCCCATCATCCGGTTGAAAAGATTTTTCAACACGCCAGTTTTGACTTTTATGGCTTCCATCAGGATACGATCCCCTTTGTGGCTCGCATGAATACCTCTTCGAGGTTTTTCGATTCTTCGCTGAAGTGTATGACGGGGAATCCCTGCGCCAGAAGGTTTGCAAGCAGTTGATGGAGGTCTTCATCGCTGCCGGTGAAATCCACTTCGAGCGTTGTGCGTCCATTCTCCACCGCGCGGACAGCGGATACGCCACCCACGGTTTGGAGCAACACCTGAGCTTCGTCACTGCGTCCCAGCAGCCCGATGTGGATTTGGCGGTGGGGCGTGACGTGCGCGCTCAACTGCTCCAACGTGCCAAGCGCCACCAGTTTGCCGTCTTCGAGAATGCCGACGCGGGTGCAAAGTTCGCCAACATCCGCGAGGATATGGCTGGAGAATAAAATGGTTTTTCCAAGCCGCGCCACCTCCAGCAACAACTCGCGGATTTCGACTCTGGCACGCGGGTCCAAACCCGAAGCGGGTTCATCGAGGACGAGAATGCCCGGGTCGTGAATCAGCACGCGGGCAAGGCTGAGCCGCTGTTTGAGACCTGTCGAGAGGGTGTCTACCATGTCGCCGCGGCGATGACCCAAATCCACAAGGTCGAGCAGGTCGCTGATCAAATGCGTGCGCTGCTGCGGGTGGATTTTGTAGCAAGCGCCAAAAAAGTCGAGATATTCCTGCACGGTCATGTC
>CAILWD010000064.1 GCA_903837815.1 uncultured Chloroflexota bacterium
ATCGAAGAAGCCATGAAACTTGGGCTGAACACGGATGTTGAAGCCTCGCTCATCATCGAGACTGACGGCGCGAATGAGCAAAACGTCTTAAGCGAGATCGAAGCCGCAGCAAAAATTTGCCAGGAAACCGGCGCCCGCTCGGTCAAGACTGCTCAAAGCGAAGCCGAACGCGCCAACTTGTGGAAGGCACGTCGCTCAATTTCGCCGGCATTGGCTCGCAAAGCGCCCAACAAACTTGGGGAGGATGTCACCGTGCCGCGCAGCGCCATCCCCGAAATGGTGCAGCGCGTGCGCGCCATCAGCGCCAAACATGGACTACCGATTGTGATCTTTGGTCATGCGGGTGATGGGAACCTGCATCCGAATATCCTGTTTGACAAGCGCGACCCGAAGCAATGGGAAAAGGTCGAGAAAATGGTCGCCGAGGAATTTGAAGCGGCGCTCGATTTGGGCGGCACGCTTTCCGGCGAGCATGGTGTTGGCGTGCTCAAACGACCCTATCTTGAAAAAGCGCTGGGCTCCATCTCGCTCGATGTCCAACGAAGCATCAAGCGGGCGCTCGACCCGCAAAACATCCTGAACCCCGGAAAAATGTTTCGAGAATAAGGCCGAGGGCGAGAAATCGTCTTCTTTTCCAGATCGTCTGAAAATGCCTTCCATCTACGCGCCAAACCTGAAAACACTACTCTAATTCACTCATCACATCAGGAACGCTGTTGAGCAAATCACTGGCGAGAACGGAGGCAGTGGAGCCGAGGTCTTCAGCGGCAATGAGCCCCGCTCGGGCGTGGATGAATGCGCCCGCAACAGCGGCGGCGTAGGCATCGAGTCCCTGGGCGAGCAAACCGACGATCAAGCCAGCCAGCACGTCGCCTGTACCGGCGCGGGCAAGGGCTGGAGAGGCAACAGGGATGACCGTCAACTCTCCAGTGGCGGCGGCAATGGCGGTAAACGCGCCTTTCAAGACAATGACACATCCCCACTCTTTTGCATATTTGAGGGCAACCTCGTTTTTATTTTGCAGGATTTCCTCGCGCAAACACCCAGTTAACGCGGACATTTAACCGATATGCGGGGTCAACACGGTTGAGGAAGAAATTTTCTTATGCCAATCCGTAATTTGCGCAAGGTGACGCAAGCCATCCGCATCCACCACAATGGGAAGTTTGACTGCCGAAATCACCTTCTCGACAAATTTGGCGGTCAAGGGGTGGGAGCCGAGACCAGGCCCAAGCAAAAAGGCGGTCGGACGTTGGAGGTGACTTGCCAAGACCTCGAATGCTTTTTCGGTGATGAAGCCCATCTCATGCGGAAGCAAAACCCAGGTTGCCTCTGGAAGTTGGCCGGAGAGAGCAGAGTGCAATGGCTCAGGGACAGCTAGTGTCACCAGCCCTGCGCCGGCGCGGTAGGCCGCAGTTCCGGCCAGCAAAGCCGCGCCGGCGTAATTCTGCGAGCCGGCAGCGATGAGCGCCGTGCCAAACGTCCCTTTGTGAGAATCGAGGGGGCGGTCAGGCAGAAGCCCGGCAACCAGATCGTGGTCGGCGACCTGGGATTTGAGGTTGTAGAAAGAGTCAAGTTCGAGCGGTAGGCCGATGTCCACAACGGTCAGTTCGCCGGTCAATTCAAAGGCGGGGAGTTTCAATAGTCCTTGTTTGACAGCCGCCATGCAAACCGTCAGATCGGCCGGGATGCATTCCGGGGCAGCCTCGCCCGATTCGCAATCCACACCGGAGGGACAATCCACTGCGATGACAAAGGGCGCTTCATCCATGGATTCCATTACCGACAAAGCCTGCTCCAGGACAGCGGCGGCGGCATCCTTGAGAGGAAACTTGAAGCCCGTACCCAGCAAACCGTCGAGTAAAACATCGGCGGAAGAAAGAGATGCTTCAAAGGCTGAAAAATCTGCGTCTGTATCGGAAAAGGTCACAGATCCGCCCGCTTCAACCAATCGAGCAATCAATTCATCATCTTGCCTGCGATTGACGACATAGGCCCGGGTCTGCCAGCCCTCTGCGCTTAGTTGCGCCAATGCAATCAGGGTGTCGCCGCCGTTATTCCCCGGGCCGGCCAGACCAAAAACTTCATGCCAGTCATTTACGGAAAGAATCTCAGCAACGACTTCGGCAAGTCCGCGACCTGCGTTTTGCATCATGCTGGCATACGACAAGCCGCCTGCGTTTGCCTCTTTTTCGATGGCGATCATTTGGGGGACGTTAACGAGTTTCATTTTCATACTCCATGTTGCCTTGCGCCATTTTGCACAGTGGATTTTCCAATTTCATTCCATACTATACCGCAAAGCGAACACGAAGGCAAAATCGACGTAAGCGCCGGGACTTAATCCTGATAGGGTTTGAGAGTCTCACGGGATAGAATTAGACTTATCGAAAGGAAACAAACCATGGAAATTTCAAGACACTGGAGACTGAAAAAACAACGCTACGGACTGGTTGGCAGGGTCTGCCCTCATTGTGATCATAAGATTTTCCCGCCTCGCAGCATTTGCCCGCATTGCGGAGGCGAGCTCGGGGAAGTCCCCGCCACCAACGGACGGATCGATTCTTACACGACAATTTACAAACCCGCCACCAAAGAGGCTCCCATCGCAATCGTTCTCGAGCAGCCGGTTGCTGTGTAAGTCTCACCATTACGGCACATCAAAAACGGACAGGCTTTGCTTGTCCGTTTTTTTATGCATGGATTGCAAATTTCACGGCTCATGCTGGCTGGAAAGGCGCTTTTCAGACTTGACACAATTTCCCTTCTCTTATAGACTCGACCTTAAGTTTTTCGTTACCTGAAAGAGTATTCTATGAAAACCGTTGAACCCGTCCGCACCTTCGAGCAGATCAAACTGCTGGCTGATTCGCGCCGTATGGAGATTATGCGCCTGCTGATGGCTTCGCCCGCCACGCTCACGCAACTGGCAGAGATTTTGAAACAGTCCCCCGCCTGGGTGCGGCATCACATCCTCGCGCTCGAAGCGGGAAACCTGATCGAGATCGGCGAAGTCCGCCGTACGGGAAAAGTCACCGAGAAGTTCTACCGCGCCAAAGGCGGGGCTTTCCTCTTGCAGGAGATTGTCCTGCCGAAAGGGCAAAAGCCCGCCATTGTCTTTTCGGGAAGTCACGACCTCGCGCTGGAGGAAATTGCCGAACACCTCAACAAGCATGTGACCCTGCTCAGCCTGCCTGTCGGCTCGCTCGATGGGCTGGTCAACCTGCGGCAGGGACTGTGCCAGATTTCGGGCGCGCACATTCTGGATGAGACGGGCGAGTACAACACGCCGACAGTACGTCACCTCTTTCCAGACCGAAACGTCGAGTTGGTGACTCTCGCCCACCGCACGCAGGGATTAATTCTCGCGGAAGGCAACCCCAAAGGTATCAAAAAAATCGCAGACATTGCTCGCGGCAACCTGAAATTCGTCAACCGCAACCCTGGCTCTGGTACGCGGATCTGGCTAGACATGGAACTCAAAAAGCAAAACATTGCGGTGGAGCAAATCAACGGCTACGAGGTCGAGGTCAAGACCCATAGCGAAGCCGCCGCGCTGGTCGCAAACAAAAAGGCGGATGCCTCCATCGGTCTGCAAGCCGCCGCCCACCAGCACGGACTGGATTTCATCCCGCTCTTCGAGGAACGCTACGACCTGATCCTGCCGCGCGAGAACGAAAAGGCGCTCGCACCCCTGCTGGATTATTTGCAAACCGCCGCCTTCCGCGCCGAACTCAACGCGCTGACAGGTTACAACCCGTCCCACAGCGGGGAGCAGGTTTCGGTCTAGCAAGTCTAGTTTTTTATTTTTCCTTTCTGATAAGGAAAAACTTATTAGAAGATGCATTGCGTGCCAGGATGCTTTACGAAAATAACGGGCGTTCGCGCCCGATAACAACAAGGAGAATGTATGAAACTGTCCGCACGTCTGATTTTGAGCGGCGCATTGTTGCTTGCGCTGGCATTGACCTTTGCCGCCTGTTCGGGGGGAACCCAACCCGAAGCGACGCCCGTCGCTGAAGTCACAGAAGTCCCAGTCGTCGAGACGACAGCCGCCCCTGCCGAACCCGCCGTCCCCATTTTGGAAATCGTCGGCGAGACCGAATCCAAATCTCTCACGATGGAAGACTTGAAGGCGTTGCCCGTCACCGAAGGCTACGCGGGAATCAAGAGCAGCACAGGCAAGATCACGCCGCCAGTGATGATGAAGGGCGTGGCATTGAAGGACCTCGCCGAACTCATCGGCGGCATGGACGAAACCAAAGGATTCAACGTGGTCGCCGAGGATGGCTACAGCATCACCTATTCGAACGACCAAATCCAGAACGGTTCGTTCATTGCCTACGACCCCGCCACAGGCGAGGAACTCAAGAACCCCGTCGAGTTGACCGCCATCATCGCCTACGAAGCCGACAGCAAACCCTTCGACGCCAGACAGGATGGAATCCTGCGGCTGGCAATCGTCAGCCAGGAATTGAAACAGGTGACAGACGGTCACTGGGCTGTGAAGTGGGTCAACAAGCTCGAAGTCAAGAATCTCGGCGCCGACTGGGTTCTGCTGGTGGAAGGCGCGTTGTCCAAGCCGACCGACCGCGCCAGCGTGGAATCCTGCGGCGCTCCTCAATGTCATGGCACTTCGTGGTTCGACGATAAAAATCAGCAGTGGGCGGGCGTGCCTTTGTATTACTTCGTCGGCTCGGTGGATGACGAAATTTCGCATGAAGGTCCCGCGTTTAACCGTGACCTGGTCAAGACGGGTTACACCATCGATGTGATTTCCGCCGACGGCTACACCGTCACCTTCGACGCGGAACGCGTCCAATACAACAAGAACATCATGGTGGCGTACAAGGTCAACGATAACGCTTTGCCCGAGGAGTACTTCCCCTTGCGTTTGGTCGGTGACGACCTGGAGAAGAAGGAAATGGTCGGCATGATCGAGCAGATCAAGGTGGGGCTGGAGCCTCTGCCTGCGACGGCTGAACCTGCCGCCACCGAAGCTCCCGCCGCCGAACCCGCCACTGGTAGTTTTGTCATCACAGGCCTGGTTAACCAACAGATGGGCTTCATGGAAGCCGACCTGCGCGCGCTCGAAGTGTTGAAGATCAACGCCGAACATCCCAAGAACGGAGCCCAGGACTTCGAAGGCGTTTCGCTGAATGCCCTGCTCGACATGGCTGGCGTGAAAGAAGGCGCAAAAACCTTGCTCGTCACCTCCGCCGACGGCTACACCACCGAGGTGGCTTTGAGCGATATCCGCGCCTGCGCCGATTGTCTGCTTGGCTTCACCAACACCGCCGAAAAGTTCAAACTTGTCATGCCCAAACTGCCCAGCAATACCTGGGCAAAAGAAGTCATTAGCATTGAAGTGAAATAACATAAATACGCTCGTGCTGAGCGTAGTCGAAGAGCGTGCTTCGGCTGCGCTCAGCACGAGTTCTTTTCCCATGCAAAAACCTTTTGCAATTATCCTGCTCTTATCGCTCCTCCTCGGCTCCTGCAACACGCAGCAGCCAAAAACTCCGCTGGTGGTGTTTGCGGCGGGGAGCCTCATCATCCCCTTTGACCATCTCGAAAAATCCTTTGAGGCGAAGTATCCAAATATCGACGTGCTGGCTGAATATCACGGCAGCATTCAGGTCATGCGTCACGCCACCGAGTTGCATGAGCCGATTGACGTGGTGGCAACGGCGGACACCGCGTTGATTCCCATGCTGATGTATGCAACCAACATCCCTGAGACGGGGAAGCCCTATGCCAATTGGTATGTCAATTTTGCCAGCA
>CAILWD010000065.1 GCA_903837815.1 uncultured Chloroflexota bacterium
CAATCATGCGGATGGATTCGATGGAGACCGCCAGGAGGATGATCAAGCCGAGGAAGGTCTGTTCAAAATAGACGTTGACGTTCAGCATGATGAGACCGTTGCGGATGAGGGTCAATAGGAAGGCGGCAGCAAAAATGCCGATGGAGGAGAATTCCCCGCCAGTGAGCGCCGTGCTGCCGATGATGGAAACTGCAAAGGAAATAATCAACCAGTCGCCGCCGGTGTTGGGCTGGGCGGACCCCATGCGCGAAATCCACACCAGCGCCGCCATCGAGGCGAAGAAGCCCGACATGACATTGACCAGAAAAATGATGCGGTCGGTTCGTACGCCCGAAAGCCGTGCCGCTTCGGCGTTTCCGCCCGTAGCCAGAATCCGCCTGCCGGTGACGACGTAGGTAAACAGGTACCACATGATGATCAATACAACGATCATCAGAATGAACATGTAGGGGATGCCGAAGATGTCGCCGGTGCCGAGTTTGGTGATGGTCTTGGGGATGTTGGCATAAGGGAATCCGCGTGAAATGCCGTTGACCAACCCCTGAAAGATGAACGAGGTTGCAAGTGTCACGACGAAGGCATTCAATTTGGTCTTGACGATAATTCCGCCGTTGAACGCCCCCGCTGTGACGCCGACCAATAATCCCAGAATAACAGCCGCTGTGGGAGGCCATCCGAATTTTTCCATGGCGTGCCCGGCGATGACGACGGTCAGCGCGCCGATGGCTCCCACCGACAGATTCATGCCGCCCACCACGATCACAATCGCCTGGCTCAGGGCGATCAGGACATACAACGACGCCGTGCGTGAGATGTTGAATAAATTGAAGGCGGATAAAAAGCTGGGGTTGGAGAAGGAGAAAAGAACGAACAAAACCAATGTGGCGAGCACCACGCTGGTGTCACTGCGGCGTAATAATGAACTGATACTCTGAATGAACTGTCCTGAAGCCTTGTTTTGAGAGTGTTTCATCCATTTCTCCTTGAGAAGATATAGCCTACCGTCCCGCGTGGAACGGCTTGTTTTCATACTTTATCGTATCAAATGCTTGCGAGAATCTTGCGAGAAAATCCGCAAGTTTGTGATAATTGTGTGAGAAATTCAAAGTCGGCTTTCCCCCGTTTGCTTTCTTAACCGATGAACATGTAGCCGATCCCATGCTCGGTGAGGATGTGCTTTGGACTCTTTGGGTCGCTTTCCACTTTCTGGCGCAGGTAACGGATGTAGGTTCGCAGACGTTCCGTATCCCCGGTAAACTCCGGTCCCCACACTTTGGAGACCAATTCGTCGTAGGTCAGCAATTTGTTGGCGTGAGTCACCAACAGGTAAAGCAATTTGAATTCAGTGTGCGAAAGTTTTGCGTGCTGTTCACCGATGGTTAGCTGGCGGGTTTTGCAGTTCAGCGTGATTTCCCCACGCATAATTTCCTCACTGCTGTATTCCTCTGTTGGGGTAACGTTCGTGCGACGCATGACCGCCCGCAGACGAGCCAGCAACTCTTCGCGTCGGAAGGGCTTGGCGACGTAATCATCCGCGCCGGCGTCCAGGCTTTGAACGAGATATTTTTCATCCTTCCTGGCTGTCAAAACAATCACGGGGACATCTGAAACCTCGCGCACCCGCTGGCACAATTTCATCCCATCCATGTCTGGCAGGATCAGGTCGAGGATGACCACGTCGGGATGCCAGGTGTGCAGCAAGTCGAATCCCGCTCGTCCGCTGGCGGCGCACTGCACACGGTAGTTTTCAGCCGTCAGGTTCAACTCCAGAAGGCGCAAGATTGCCGGGTCATCATCCACGACCAGAACCTTAAATTCACGCATGAGACACATCCTGTAACAAACGATTGACGCTGGCGAGCAGGTCATGCACGCCGAATGGTTTAACAAAATACTCATTCGCCCCGGAGTGAAGGGCACATGCGCGGTCTTCGGGCTGCGCCATCGCTGAAACGACCACCACGGGAATCTGCTTTAAGCGCTCATCCCGCCGCATTTGCAACAGGATTTCCCATCCGCTCATGCCCGTAAGCATTAAATCCAGGATGACGAGGTCTGGGGTATTTTCGCGCAAACACAAACTGGCTTGAATGCCGTCCGAATAAAGCAGCGCCTGATGCCCCTCGGCTTCGAGGTTTAACTGGATCAGGCGCGACAAACGCGGATTATCTTCCACAACGAGAATTGCGCTCATGGTTCCACCCAAGCCATGACCACCCGTGGGTTGAGTGGCAGC
The DNA here is from genome assembly GCA_903837815.1 of uncultured Chloroflexota bacterium. Taxonomy (GTDB): domain Bacteria; phylum Chloroflexota; class Anaerolineae; order Anaerolineales; family Villigracilaceae; genus Villigracilis. Next base: position 2,237 of record CAILWD010000065.1, read on the forward strand.
GAAAAAGTGATGGATGTCCCTTTGCCGGGCGAGCTTTCAGCCCAGACCTGACCGCCGTGACGGTCGATGATACCTTTGCAGATGGATAGTCCCAGCCCGCTGCCATCGGTGTAAGCCGCCGATGGGTTGGGAGCCCGGTAGAAACGTTCGAAAATTCGCTCCAGGTCTTCTTCTGGAATTCCCGCGCCTTCGTCTTTTACGGTCACTGTCACCGCCTTGTTGGCTGAGTCCACTTCACCGGAAATGGTAATCAGTCCGCCTTTTTGGGAATATTTGATGGAGTTCTCCACCAGGTTGTTCAAGACCTGTTCGATGCGCCGGGGATCAGCCTGGATGGATGGGAATTCGGGCGGGAAACTCGCTTCGATTTTGTGGTTCACCGCTTTGAGTTTCCATTGCGAGGTGAGCAGGTTGTTGACCAAACGGTCGAGCGCCAGGCTTTCCTTTTCGATTCTCATACTGCCTTGATCGAGGTTGGCAATATCCAGCAAATCATCCACCAGGCCGGTCAAACGTTCACAGCCCGCATTGATGTTCTCCAAACATTCCTGCTGGATTTCTTCACTCCAGCGGCGGGAGGTGACTGTTTCAGCATAGCCGCGGATGGTTGCCAGCGGGGTGCGGAGTTCATGCGAGACAAGCGAGACGAAGTCGCGCCGCAGTCGGTCAGTCTGGCGCAGAGACATGGCTTGGCTGGTGTCTTCGACCATCAACTCGACCACCGAGCGGAGCGTGACATCCCCGGCTTGCATCGTTTCTAAAATTTTTCCTTCCTTAATAACAGTTACACGATCTGAAATATGCGGAAGCTCATCCAGCCGCTGGG
>CAILWD010000066.1 GCA_903837815.1 uncultured Chloroflexota bacterium
ATTGATAAGGATGAAGGATAAAGGATGAAGGATGAATGAACGGAAAGGTTTATCCATCCAAAAGGCGACTTGAGTCTTAATCTGATGCCTGATTCTGTTTCTTCGAGTTGGTACTCCCAGTCGGGCAGGAGCCAGTGGATGCGGTAGGTGTGCGGGCGGCGGCGGGGGGAGGTCAATTTGTCTTCGACCAGCCAGCGTTCGTCCCGATAGACGGTGACGGTGCGTTCGTGTTTGATGTCCCCATATCCGCGATGGTAGGCGCGGATTCTGCCCAGAATGTTTTCATCAGTTTCAATGAGATTCTTCGAGTGGGCGCTTGCCCAATCTAAAACGAGGAAGCGACCAGCGCGGGTCATCTGGTCGCGCCCATCAACCGTCACCGTGTTGTGGACTCGCGTCGTCACCAGCGGATTATCCCAGGGCGGCGCGGCGTTGTATAAAAATGTGCCAGCGTCCTGCGCGATGTTCAGCCCGCGCCACCAAAGGTCAAGGTGGAGTTGGTCGATGTGCGAGAGGCGGCTCTTGAAATGCGAGGCGCGGAGGTACGCCCAGGAATTTTGTCCGCGCAGGTTGTCGGTGAGGTAGACGCTGGAGTCGGCAATTTGTTCGGCGGGTTTGAGTCCGAACCAGAGGGAGAGTTCGTCCCAAACACCAGCAGGAAGTCCAGTCCGCAGGAAGGCGCGGGCGGCGGCTTGCACGGTGGGACGGTAATCTTCAAAGGCGGAGAAACTCAAAGGGAAAACCAATGCCCCGTCGTTGGCTCCCAGATTGGGGGTGAGTCCCGATTCGTTATCCAGCAGGGAAAAAAGCCAGTGGGCGGAGCGTCCAAGAGCCTGATCTGTTTTCGTCGGGAAGGCTTCGCGCTTGATGAGGTTAATCCACAAGGCGGTTTGCAGCATGACGCGGTGATAATTCGCGCTGTGCTGGATGTATTCGCCGTAGCCGCCGATCTGATTTTGAAACGCCCAGTTCAGCCACTTCCAACCGAGGGTTTTCCATTTGGCGTTGCCGAAAAATAATCCCGCTGTGTAAAGCGCTGCGGCTTCGGTGACGAGGTGGTTGTTGTTTTGCGAGCGGGCGTAGGGAATGGTTGAGGGGAGGCGGGCGGCGTGGTGATAGAGAGAGGTAATTAGTAATTGGTAATTTGGAGATTGGTTTTGGAAGACGTGGGCGCACCAGATGAGGGACATCAGGCGGATGGCGACTTCCTGTCCGTTCATCCAGTGCGGACCGAGGTTGGCAGGGTTGTTCTGGGTGAAGGCTTCAAAATGGTTGAAGAAGGCTTGGGCGTATTTTTTGTCTTGGGTCAGGTGGTAGGCGCGTCCGAGGGTGAATGCCCAGCCAAAGCGGGCGGGTTCCCAAAAGAACTTGATATCGGAATGCGGAATGCGGAATGCAGAATGCAGAGCGGAAGATTTCTCGTACTCTGTCCAGTGGCGGAGGGGCTCTTGGTGACTGAAGTCAAGCGGAACGAGTTCTCCAAAAACGCGGACTTGTCCATTCACGATTTCATCGGCTTCTTTGAGGAGCGCCGCTTTGCCTTCTTCGCCGAGGGTTTGGGAGAGTTGGGCGGGGGAAGGAAGGGGGAAAAGGAGATTAGTAATTGGTTGATTGGTAACACCTGCACTTGCGCGCGGTGCAAGTGTTGGTAAATTGGGAGGTGTGACCCGCTTATAGTGACCTGTGATCAAGCCGAACTTGTACAAGGCGAACCACGCCAGCGGGCGAATCCCAAACTGGAAGAGATATTTGATCCCGATGAAAAGTTTTGATTTCATTGAATAAGGTTCATGTGTGCCAGCGCGTGAAATAAAACCGCCACCTGCAAGCCGTTGAGGAATTCGCCGCGCGTTGTCATGGCGATTAATTCATCGAACGGAACGAGATGGACTTCAATATCCTCGGCATCATCCAATTTTTGCACGCTTGTTTTTTCGGCATCGAAAGCCAGATAGCCATACATCAGGTTGGTTTGCAGGGCGGGGTTTGGATAAAACCTGCCGACTTCGATGAGGTTCGCGGTGGTGTAACCCGTCTCCTCTGCCAGTTCGCGCCGAGCCCCTTCGAGCGGACTTTCGCCGTCGTCCACCACGCCGCCGGGGAATTCCCAAACAACCGTTTGCGCGGCATGGCGAAATTGCTTCACCAAAACGGCTTCCCGATTTTTGGTCAGCGCCAGCACGGAAGCCCAAGCGCGAAACTCCAGCGCGACCGCCTCGAAGGTTTTCCCATTGGGCAGTTCGATTTGATCAAAGCGGTAACGCGGACGGGCGTAACTCGATTGTAGAATTTTCCAGGATTGCAACGGCATGGGATGAGCCTCCAATGCCGCAATCATACCGCAGGAAAGGTGAACACAAGCCAAAACCTCTGCCGCGAATTTCGCAGATTGTCGCGGATTGTGAAAGAAAAATTCGCGTCATTCGCGGCTATGCTTTTTTGAGGAAAACGGGAATGCGCCAATTTTGAAGTAGAATCCCCGCAGATTTGAAGCGTTATGTATCCACAGATTTGACAGATTACACAGATTGGAAAACCCCAAAAAATCTGTGCCATCTGTGGATAGACAAATTCAAAAAAGGATGAATCATGGAAGAAATCATCACCCAGTTATCCAACTTCATTGCCGCGAAGATTCTCAAACAACCCAAGCGCGTGATTGCTGCCGCCGAGCCGCTCATCTCCAGCGGACTCATCGACTCGTTCAGCCTGATGGACGTCAGTCTGTTCGTCGAGGATACCTTCGGCGTCCGTCTTGAAGACACCGAACTCAACGCCGATACCTTCGACTCGCTGGAAGCGCTTGCCAGATTGATTATGTCGCGGCAGTAATTCACCTCTGGTAAAAATTCAATGCCTAACCACGAAGGCACGGAGACACCGAGAAAACAAGTAAAAAACTCCGTGCCTCAGTGTCTCCGTGGTGAATGACTTTGGAAATTCATGACCACACTTGCCCATCTCATCCACAAAAATTATCAGACCCAGCCGCAAAAGACTGCCATCGTGATGCAACACGCGGGGAAGGAAGACTCCCCGATTTCGTATCACGACCTTGTGAGCGGATCGGCGCGGTATGCAAAGACCTACGCCCGCGAAGGGATTCAGCCCGGCGAAGTCGTTGTGTTGATTCTCCAGCACGGCGAAGATTTGGTCTCCGCTTTTTGGGGAGCGATTTTGCACGGCGCGATTCCGTCCATCATGCCGTTCCTGACCGAGAAACTTTCACCCGAACGTTACCGCGCCGACCTCTCCGCGCTGATTTCTGTCACCCAGCCTGCGGCGATTGTCACCTACCCTGAATTTGAATCCGATGTCCGCTCGGCGTTGAAAGACGGGGACTCGGTTCGCTGTGTGCTGCTCACCGACCAACTCGAAGCGGAGTCCGAGCCAGACTTCGATCAACTTTCAGGGTTGACTCGTTCGCCCGATGAAATCGTCCTGTTGCAACATTCGTCTGGGACGACGGGTCTGCAAAAGGGAGTCGCGCTTTCACATCAGGCGGTGTTGAATCAACTCGAAGCGTACACCCGCGCCCTCGCGCTCACCGAAGCCGATGTCCTCGTCTCTTGGCTTCCGCTGTATCACGACATGGGACTGATCGCGGGCTTCCTCATGCCGATTCTTTCGGGCAACACCCTCGTCCTGCTTTCGCCCTTCGATTGGGTGCGCGCGCCGTACAAACTTTTTCAAGTTGTCAGCCGTTACAAGGGGACGCTTTCGTGGCTGCCCAACTTCGCCTACAACTTCTGCGCCCACAAAGTCCGCGAGCGCGATCTCGAAGGCGTTGACCTCTCTTCGTGGCGCGTCATCACCAACTGCTCCGAACCCGTCAAATGGGAAAGCCATCAGACGTTTTATCAGCGCTTCCAAAAATACGGCTTGCGGATGAACGCGCTCCAATGCAGTTACGCGATGGCGGAGAACGTCTTCGGTGTGACCCAAACCCCATTGGGGACTGACCCTGTTACCGACGAGATCGACCGCGAGTCCTACATCAACGAGCGGGTTGCCAAATCCCCAGTGGATGGAAAACCCGCGCTGCGGATGATGTCTTCGGGGCGGGCGCTGGACAACACCCGAATCAGGATTCTGTCCGAAGCGGGTGAAGTCCTACCCGACAGAGTCATCGGCGAGATTGCCCTGCAAAGCGACTGCATGTTGACCGAATATTATCATCGCCCCGACGCCACCGAAAAAGCCCTGCGCGACGGCTGGTACTTGACCTGTGACTACGGCTACACTTTGAACGGGGAAGTTTTTGTGGCGGGGCGCAAGAAGGACATGATTATCGTCGGCGGCAAGAACGTGTACCCGCAGGATTTGGAATCGCTGGCGTACGAAGTGCCGGGTATTCACGCCGGGCGCGCTGTCGCCTTCGGAATCGAAGACCCCGAAGCGGGGACGGAGGAAGTCGTCATCGTCGCCGAGGTGGACACCGACGACCCCGCCGAACGCCAGAAAATTGCAGATGCCTTGCGCCGTCACGTCTCGCAGAATTCAGCGGTCGCCCTGCGCCATGCCCATCTGGTTGATTCAAAATGGATTGTGAAAACATCCAGCGGCAAGACCGCCCGCTCGGCAAATCGCGAGAAGTTTTTGAGGGAGATTGTGGGAGCTTAATATCGGAGTCCAGAAGTAGAACTTCTGGACTTTTTATTTACCAGCAAGTAGAACTTGCGGACTCCCCGTCTATCGGTGTATTTTGTTACATTTCAATGCGTCGGAGACAGCCTCTGTCAAAATACGATCCGCTTTGATGGAGGCAGTAGTGGGTTTATCGTTTTCCATGTTGTTGACGAAAATCTTCGCCGCTTCGATGATCCAGCCTGCCGCCTGGTCGGGGAAAATCTTGGCGGTGTTGACCACCAGATCAAACGCCTGCATCGAGCCCCAGGGGACTTTGTAAAACTCCTCGACAAAAGCCCGCCGCACTTTGTCGGTTTTCTTCACCAGCAACTCCGCTTCCTCGTAGGTGAGTTGCTGCTGTGACATCACCCGCCCCACGCGGACTGAAAATGGCGCTTGCAGTCGCACATGAAGGACGTCGGCAAAACCGCCCAGTACCTCGAATCCACTGCGACCGAGAATCACTGCATTGCCATGATGCGCCACAGCCTGAACCACGCGGTTGAGCATGTCCGTCATCACATCCCGCTGTTTTTTGCGCTGCGCGTCGAACCGTTCCCAAAAGGTGGGAAGATTCTGGTACTCTGTATCGAATTCCACATACCCGTATTGACCGAGGATATGACCGATGAATTTTTGGTCTACAAAGTGGAAACCCAACGTCTGGGCAACCTGGCGGGCAATGGCATCGCCCTCGCTGCCGAATTCCCTGGAAATGGTAATGACGGACATGACACACCTCCTTTCCAATAAAATTATTGCACGCGCCATCGGCTTTTTCAAGAATCGCCGCAAATAAAAACGGGACAGGTTCTTCTGTCCCGTTCGCTTTACAACCCGCAAAACAGATTGTCTATTTCGTTTCGCAATCCTTCTTTCAGCGGATACCCGTTTTCTTCCATTCGGCTTAGGTTTTGACAAAACTGTCCTTTGTGGAAGGCGTCATCCTTGAATTGGGTGGCGAGGGATCCCAACTTTTCTATTTCGCCGAGGACCGCGTAGGCTTGCAGGAAGGGTGTCCACTCGATGGGGTCGGCGGGGACGAGGTTTTGGCTGGCGGCTTCGGCGCCGAGGGCGGATACTGCTTCCCAATCTTCCCGCTGGCGGGCGAGTTCGGCTTTTTGGTAGAAGTAGCACCAGCCGCGAGCGGGTTCCGCTCCGAAGGCAAAACCCAGAGGGAGCGGCGCGGGCGTTTCGTCTTCGGTCAGGGCGTATTCGATTTTCGAGTAGGGGAAGAGTTGGGCGGTTTGCTCCGTGTCATGTTGAGACTGCTCCACCCAGCGCGGGTCAATCACATGGACGCAGGACGCGGCGGACGGCTGGCTCATCACCAGCACACGGCGATAATTGAGGAACATCGTGTGACTGCGATAAGTCTCGCTGACTTTTTCCTCCGCGCCGAGGATGTTTTGAATTCCCTGTTCGTCGAGACGGGTTGCGCCCAGCGGATATTTCACCAAGTCCACGCCGGGCTGGGGATCGGGATAATACAAAAAGTTGGCGGGTCCCCAGACGATGTCGGTGTCGGTTTCGTAGTCGATGTTTGGATAAACGGCGGCGATGGTCGTACCTTCTTGAATCTGCGGGATGCGCCAGTAAACCTGCCACCAAAAGTCGCGGACGGCGGATTGCTCGTCGGCGGCTTTGATTGCCAGTCCGCGATGGGTGAGGGCGGCGACCCCGACGAGGAGCGAAACGAGAATCATTTGCAGGCGTTTTGTGGATAGCAAGTGAATCAAGCCGACGACCAGAATCACGCCCGCAAGCGAGGCAGGCAGGGCGTAATGTGAGTAGGCTTTGAAGATGACCAGACGGTTTGCCATGACAACTGGCAGAAGTCCGAAGACTGTGCCAGCCAAACCGAGCGCGATGGCTTGGAGCGGAAAGTTATCGGGTTGGGGAAGGATTTGGGTCGGCGCGTCAGGCTGAGGCGCGGACGCGAGCCAGCGGAGGGCAATCAGACTCAGGGCGAGTACCAGAGTCGCGAGGGTCAGACCAAGCCAAAGGCTGTCTTTTTCCACAAAAAAATAATGCGTTTTTAGCGGAGCCTGCCACGCGAGAAAAGAGACGTTGAGGGCGCTGGTCAGCAGGTTTTTGCCCCACAGCAGCGAGGTCGCCAGCGGTTCGCGGAGCAGGTCGCCGAGTTGGTAGGTGATGTCGGTGGCTTTGCGGTCGCCTTGAAAGAGGAAAATTTTCCAGACGAGGAAAGAGATGGGAATGGTTAATGGAATGAGAGAGTTGCGAAGGGCGCGGCGTGGCTGGACGAGGAAGATACACAGGATGCGGAAGGCTTCCATGCCGATGGCGTAATCGACAAGGGCGATGGCAGCGAGACCCGTCAGGATGGATGACGCCCAAAGCGCGGCTTGTGTGGGTTTGGCTTGGGCGCGGATTGCGGCAAGGGTCAGCGCAAAGGAAAGCGTGTGCAGGGCGACGCTGGCGACCATCGGCTGGTACTCGATGCCCTGCACCCACCAAAGGAATCCAGGGTAAACGAGGAAGAGCAGCGACATGGCGAAGTTCGCGGCGCGTTGTCGGCTCCAGAGAAGGTGGAAGAGCCAGAGAGCGGCATACGCGCCGAGCAGTCGCCAGAGGTAGATGCCGAGATGATAGGGAAGAGGATGCGCCCCGAAGAGCCAATAATAAATGCCGAAGAAAATTCCGCGCGCGGGGCGGTCAGAGGCGAACATGACGTTGAAGATGGAATGCCCCGCGATGTAGCCGTCGTAGGCGTAGTACCAGTCGTCGCGGTAGTACGAGAACTGGCTGAGGTGCGGCAGGTAAATCAACGCTGAGATGAGGGCGAGGGCGGTGAGTTCGAGCCAGGGGGAGCGTTTGAGTTTGGAGAGGAGGGTCATGAGCAGGTATCGGTAATCATTGAACAACGGCAAGCAAACAGCGCAGATGGATTCTATCCCATCCGCAACGATTCTAAAGGATTTTGACCTCTGAGTTTTGTTGCTGGTCACTAACAAAACATGACTCACCCCGAA
>CAILWD010000067.1 GCA_903837815.1 uncultured Chloroflexota bacterium
ATGACCCGCATCCGTCAGGTGCTGACAGGTTTGGGATTCAGCGAAGCCGACTACCAGTTGAGCATCGACCACCTCTCAGGCGGACAGCGCACGCGCGGATTCCTCGCCCGCCTCTTGCTCTCCGACCCCGACCTGCTGCTGCTCGACGAACCCACCAACCACCTCGACATCGCCGCCGTCGAATGGCTCGAAGGATATCTGAGCCAATGGGAAGGCGCGGCGATCATTGTCTCGCACGACCGCTACTTTTTGGACAAAGCCTGCAACGTCATCTTCGAGATGTTCCCAGGCGCAACCGAAAGTTATCGCGGAAATTACAGCGCCTACCTCAAGCAACGCGCCGAACGCGCCGCCCGCAGGCAGGAAATTTTCGAGAGCGAAAAAGAAAAGTTGATGAAAGAGGTGGAGTACATCAAGCGCAACGTTTCAGGGCAGAACGTGCTGCAAGCCAAGGGCAAGCTCAAACGTCTCTCGCGCATCCTGCAAGCCATCGAGCAGATCGGCATGGAAGCCGCGCTCAACCAAAAGTGGAGCGAGACCGCCGCCGAAGTCTCCGTCACCATGTCCATCATGGGCGTCGAAGAAGCCGAGCGCCGCGTGCGCGGACTTCAATCTCCCGTGCGGACGCTGCCCAACCTGCACCTGCGCCTTTCGTCCCAAACCCGCTCTGGCGATCTGGTTATCCGCGCCGAAGACATCCAGGTCGGATACTCCGACAAGTTTTTGTTTTCGTGCCCAACCATTGATTTGCGACGGGGCGACTGCGCGGCGTTGATCGGACCGAACGGAGCGGGCAAGACCACTTTCCTGAAAACGATCCTCGGACAGATTCCGCCTTTAGCTGGTGACGTGACCCTTGGGGCGAGTCTCAGCGTTGGGTATTTTGCTCAGGCGCACGAAGGTCTCAATCCGCAGAATACCGTACTCGAAGAAATCATTGCCGCGTCAGGTTATCTTCCGAATCGGGCGCGTGAATATCTCGGCAAGTTCCTCTTCTCAGGCGACGACGCTTTCAAGAAAGTTTACATGCTCTCAGGCGGTGAACGCGGACGTCTCGCGCTGGCAAAGCTCGCCTTGCAAGATACCAACCTGCTCCTGCTCGACGAACCCACCAACCATCTCGACATCCCCTCGCAGGAAGTCCTCGAAGCCGTGCTGGACGATTACGCGGGCACGATCCTGCTCGTCACCCATGACCGCTACCTCGTGGACGCCGTCGCCACTCAAATCTGGGAAATCGACACGGATGAGTCTCACTTGTCCATTTTCAAGGGGACATACTCCCAATTGAAGGAAGAACGCGAAAAAGAGCAAGCCCGTCAAGTCGCCATTGAAGCCGCCGCTACCGAGTCCCGCAAAAAAGACGCACCGAAGGCAAAGTCCGCCAGCACGAAGGAAGAACGGCAAAGAATTGCCAAAGTCCAGAAACTGGAAAACAGCATCGCCAAACTCGAAGCCGAACTGGCAGAGATTGGCTTGCAGCTTGAAAATCCGCCCGCCGACGCTGGCGAGGTGGTCAAGCTCTCGAAGGAATATGAAAGAGTCCAGAACGAGATGGATGGTCTGCTTGCGGAGTGGGAAGGGGTGCAGGGATAATCCTTGCTTGCGTGAAAATTGCATTTGTATGCTCCACGTCAAACTTGGATATAATGACCCTGGATTCTGTACGGAAGATTTTCTCGAAAAACTCCTTTTCCGAAAGAGGCTCCTGGTGTGTGGTCTGGCGTCTCAAAGGCGGCGATGATGACTCATGAATTCAATTCTGCCCCGGCTGAACCTGAAGCAGAGTCCGTGGGATGCAAAGCGGAAGACAAAGTACAAAACCTGCCCGTTCGAACAAATTCCCCTTTATTTTCCGGGAAAAAGAACCCCTTCAACTCCCTCCGCAGAGATGTTCGCCTTTATTTGGTCGGGACGCTTTTTGCTGGCGGGGCGGGATATTATGTCTATTTTCAGTCCTCTCTGGAAAAGTTCACAGTCTTTTCCCATGGAATATCCCTTTTACTGGCTTTCATCTGGTTGATCCTTGTCCACGACAATATACCGGCTGCCTGGTCCCGCATAAATTGGAGGGAGATCAGGATTCATCCCGCATGGGCGATTGTATTCTTTGCGTTGATGCTCCGTTATTATTCCTACTCCATTTTTCCGCCCCTGGATCAAACCGGTTTCGAGGAGTTGGAAGCCGGAGAGATCGCCAATAATTACCTGGTTACAGGATCCATCCCAATCGGATTTCGGTTTACTACTTTGCTCGCTGCCATCGGGTTATCCAGCGATTCGGCATTCCGCCTGTTCGCATTAAGATTTCCTTTTCAAGTTTTGGGCGTTGTCAGCCTGGTTTTGCTTGTCCTTTCCCTGCGCAGCCTGAAAGTGAGCTGGGCGCCAACCCTGCTGGTCGCATTTATCGCCGCCACCATGCGCTTCCTTGTGATTGCAACGGCTGTGGCAGACGAGTTGTTTTTCGGCATGTCGATCCTGACGGCTTCCCTTCTGTTTTTGATCAAGTCGGAAGGCTCGAAAAACAATCAGTCCTTCTGGCTTTCAGCGGCAGGCGCCTTCTCGGGGATTTTAATGTATGAATATACTTCGTACCGCGTGTTTATTATTGTTACGGTATTCTGGTTGTTGTGGAAATATGTTGCAGGTAAAGACGGAAACAGGTCGCTCGCCGGGTTTAATGCCTTCTCCTTTTTGCTCCCTCTTGCGCTTGTGGCTTTGCCGATGTTTGCTCACACCTTGCGCCATCCCTTTGCCTCCGAATTGTCCGAAGCCTTTGTTCGCCACGCTGCCGGAAGGTCGACCTTTTTGCCTGACACAGGCTTATATCATTTGTGGCATCAGGCGCGGGCGCTGACAGGCTGGACGGCTGAACTCAGCTCCTTCTATACCCCTGTGGGAGAACCGCTCCTCCTTCCTCCGGTTGGCTGGTTGTTTGGAATTAGCCTTTTATATGCTTTGTTCCTCGCAGGGCGCGGATTTCCGAAACTACTGGGAATCAATGTCCTGCTCACGATGGCGGGCGCAAGTTTTTTTGCCAACAACCTGAATATCGGACGCATGGCGCCAACCTTTCCCATGCTGCTTGTCTTGTCCGGTATTTTTTTGGAAAAAACATACAACAAAATTACGCGCTGGATGAATGGAATTGGCTATGAAAAGGATATTGCACTGGTCGCCCCGCGCTTCACATGGACCAGGCGGAACTCCTCTGCGGAATCACCCCTGATTTGGATGAATACGATCGACAACCCAGACCCTGCTCCGTCGTATTCCAGACAGGTGATTATCAATGTAAAAAAACTCGGCGGCTATTTAATCAATGCCCTGGCTTTACTGGTTTTCCTCGCTTTGATTGCCGGAGTGACTCTGGGCAATATAGAGTCGTTAAGGAGAATGTCGCAAAATCAGCTGGTGATCAATGAATATGCAAACGACGATTATTCGGTTTGCGCTCATATTGGCAGGTTTGCCACACACGGGCAGCGAGTCTTTATCTATTCCCCGTTCGGATACGCTCTTTGCTCTCCGAAAGCCTCTGAAAGATGGTATGTCGGCGATAAACAACTGGAAGTCCGCCATATTTCGGGTGAATTTATTTTGCCAGCAAGCCTGTCTCCAGGGGACATGGTTGTTTATGGGGTCAGTAACGCGGGGCTTACCGGTGATGAAATATCCAAATTGGCAGACCTTGCAACCGCAGCCGGCAGTCTGGATTCCTTGAGATTTTCAGAAAACATCGCGGGAAGAATCACCGCTGCCTCCATGTGTTTTCAATGTGAAAAGTAAACGCTCTGCAACGAGACAGAGACGTCCCAGCGAATCTGATTTTGAATCTTGCCTGCGATCAAAACCTGTGAGCAGTTTTCCAAAATGGGGATGACCGGCTGGACGAGCTTTCGCAATTCAAGCAGATAGCCCGCGTCAGATGTGGGCTTTGCTTCCCGACTGGATCGATTCGACTGCCGCGAATGTGGATTTAGTCACGCCGATGAGTTGATCATACGGAATGGGAGCTTCGCCTCCGCTGCGGATTGACTCTGCAAACGCAGTCATTTCCGCCTTCCAGCCTTTATCCTGCGCCCCGCTCTGGACGGTTTTCTTCCCATCTTTGACAGTGGTCAAAGAGACGTAATCGTCTAGGGTGGCGATCATCCCTTCGCAAAAAGTTTCCAGCCGTTCTTTGGGAACAGACTTGTCGCCGTTGGCAAGATAATCCACCACGCCAATGGAGCCGTCGGGGAAGGTGAAAGTCATCGAGACGTTGTCCTCGCGGTATTTGCCTGCATTCGGCAGCGCGTGCGCCGTCACACTGACAGGAGCCGCGCCGACAAGGAAGGTTATCAAATCAATGAAATGACACGCCTCGCCGATGATTCGTCCGCCGCCGAGGGCTGGGTCTTGAGTCCAGTGGTTGAGGGGGATGTAGCCGGCGTTGACGCGATAATGCAGGTACATTGACGATTGACGATTGACGACTAACGATTTGAGTTTTCGAGCAAGCGGGGAGAAGCGGCGGTTAAAGCCGGTGAGCAGTAGACAGTTATCAGTTTTCAACAACTGCTTCCTGACCGCCGCCAACTGATTACTGTTTATCGCCAGCGGCTTCTCCACGAAAACATGCTTTCCAGCCTTGAGCGCCTTCACAACCAAATCGGCGTGCGAGTCATGGCGGGTGAGGATTGCCACCGTGTTGATATTCGGGTCGTTGATGATTTCATCGTCGGAGGCGGCGGCGTATTGAAAGCCAAACTTCTTCCCTGAATGTTGTGCGTGTAGCCCACCAGAGGAAGCAATGCCGACCAGTTCAAAATCTTTGTTGTTTTTCAAAACAGGCAGGAGGGTTGCGTTTGCATACAAGCCAGCACCTAGAACGCCCAATTTGCAAGTTGCAGGTTTGAACGTTGGAACGTTGAACCTGACAACCTTCAAACTTTCCAACTTTCCAACTTCTTCACCGTAAGTTAATAACACCCCCAAAAACGGCTCTTTCCTCTTTCCCGTGATGACCTCGTAAGCCTTGACGCCTTCTTCGATGGGGAAGCGATGGCTGATGAGACTTTCGACCTTCAACTTTCGACTCGCCATCATCTCCACCACAGCCTGAAAATTCCGCCCCTCTGTCCAGCGGATGTAGCCGATGGGATAGTCGTTGCCATTTTCTTCGTAGTTTGAGTCGTAGCGGCCGGGGCCGTAGGAGCGGGAGTTGATGAAGGAGATTTCCTTTTCGTAGTAAATTTTTCTTGGGAAATTCAAGCCGACTGCGCCGGTTGCTACCACCTTCGTGCGGTCACGGGCGATGACGCCAGCCAGTTCAACGGGGTCGTTGGAGGAGGTGTCGGCGCAGATGATGACCGAGTCGAAGCCGCGATTGGCGGTAAAAGCCTGCGACGCTGACTCAGCCCGGGGTCTGGTGACAGCTTTCAGCCCAAGTCCTTCGGCGAGTTGAATCCGCTTTGGGTCCAGGTCAATGCCCAGGACGTTGCATCCAGCCGCAGCCGCAAATTGAATCGTCATCAAGCCGAGAAGTCCCAAGCCGATGACGGCGACGTTTTCGCCCAGTTGCGGCTCGGCGAGTCGAAACCCGTGCAGGGCAATTGCGCCGAGGGTGGTGAAGGCGGCGGGCTCGAAATCTACATTTTTGGGGAGCGGGGTGAGCAGGTTGCGCGGCACGACGTTGTACTCGGCATGGCTGGCGTAGCCTCCGCCCGCGCAAGCCACGCGCTGCCCCACCTTGAATCCCTGCATATTTTTGCCGAGCGCGACGATGGTTCCCGCGCTGGAATAGCCCAACGCCATCGGCTGGTCGAGACGGTTGAAGACCGCCTGTACGGTCGGCATGATGCCTTCACGTTTGGCTTTGTCCAGAGTCTGCTTGACGAGATCGGGGCGGGAGCGGGCTTTGCCGAGGTAACTTTTTTCGGCGAACTCAACGACCATGCGCTCCGTGCCAGCCGAAACGAGGCTTGCGGAAACTTTGACCAGCGCCTGTCCTTCGCGCGGCGTGGGGACGGGAATTTCTTCGATGACGGTTTGTCCGTTTTTGATGTGTTGGAGAAGTTGTTTCATGTGGATACTTCGACTTTGCTCAGTGTATGTTTACGATTTGTGATTTTTGATTTTCGATTTCATCCATGCGGGATGTTTGGCTGCGACCTTTTTATAGATGGGGCAGTCGGGCGTGTGCGCTCCGGGCAAATATCCCGTAGACATGAGAAACTCGTTGACGATCTCGCCGCCTGTGAAAACAAAAGTCTTCTTGAAAAGTTTGGTCCACTCGTCTTTGGTCAGCGGGTGATGGAAGTCGAGCCAGGCTTTGAACGAGCCGAATTCTTTTTGCAGTTCGAGAATTTTCTGCGCGTTGACAATTGCC
>CAILWD010000068.1 GCA_903837815.1 uncultured Chloroflexota bacterium
AAGCGAGTGATAGGCTTTTCCCAGTTCGTCTGCCATCTGGTTGAAAGAGCTCGCCAGGATCCCGATTTCGTTGCTGCTCGAGATTTCAGCGCGACGACTCCAGTCGCCATCGGCAAAATTGCGGGTGATTTCTGTAAGCTGCCGCAGCGGCTTGACCACGCGGTTGATGCTGATCACCGTCACCAGGGCCGCCGCCAGAAGCGTCCCCAGAATCAACAGGCTTGTGAAGGGCAACAGGCTTGCGATTTCGCCATAGATGTCTGCCGCTTTTACTTCCAGCACCACCCCGACGCCCATTCTGGGGAACCATTGCAGTTGTGCAATCGCGTCCTTGCCGTCTGATGACGTGACTTCCAATGTTTCGGGTTGAGGGGAGGCTTCTGTCGTCAATCTGGAGAATATAGCGGTGATGCTGTCTTTGGAATCGGGGGTGTTGATAAGCGAAAATTCGCCCGTCTCCACGTTGCTGGAGACGAACTGCTGGTCTGACAGTACAAAGTAAGTGGAAGCCAGGGGGGATAACCCGTTCAAGGGTTCGATGAGCTTTTGGAGTTTCTGCTTTTCTGTGACCGCTACAATGGTCCCCAATGTGGAGCCGCGGGCGGTTTTGTACTCCTGCACCGTGATCAGCACGAATTCGTTATTATAGAAAGGCGGGAACCCGTACAGGGCAATGGAATGCTGACCAGACAGTTTTTCCTTCAAAAAGGAAGGATCGAGGGTCGTCCCCTGCCATTTGGATTCGCTGGCAATTTTTACATTGCCCTGGATATCCATCAATAGAAATTGATCGAAGGAGGGCTTGTCTTCCTGTGTTCCTAGTTTCGCGAATTCCTGGAGGGTGCCGTTGCGGATCTCACGAAACTCGTTGCTTTTGGGGTTTGCGTGAAGCGAAAGTTCGATGAGAATTTTAAAATCACCGCTCTCAAGACGGCGGGCCAGGTAGTCTTCCTTGTCCGCGATCTCGCGGTCGATGATTTTAAGTTGCGTGGCAAGCAGGTTCTGTGATTGGGCGACCGCCTGTTGTTCCAGAAGCGAGCGCGTGCGGATATAGGCTGCGCCTGCCATCAAGGCAAGGGGGATGAAAGTAAAGATTAAGAGCGTTCGTACAAGTGTCCCTGCCAGGCTGCCCTTAAATCGTTTTTGTCTCGAATCATGTATTGGCTTCGCTTGGGTGGTCATTAAAGGGTTAGTTGTATTCCCAGACCGGTTCTGCACTCAAGATGCGACGGATCTGGTCGGGGAAGCGGTCGGGGTCGAGGGGTTTGCCCAGAAAACCGTCGAAACCGGAATCCTTTGCCTTGTTCATCTGCTCGAGGCTGGCTTCTGCGGTGACGGCAATGATCGGCACATTTTTGAATCTTTCCGAAGCGCGGATTTTCTTCAACGCCCCGTAACCGTCTTCATAAGGCAGGCGGATATCCATCAGAATCAGATCGAGGCGGGGCAGCGTGTCGGCATATTCCACCACCTCGTAGCCCGATGTCTTCCACTCGCAGTGGATTCCCAAATAACCGAGCATACGCGCGATCAGCACAAAGTTGGAAACGTTATCTTCGACAACCAGCACTGCCGCATCCTTCGGGATGTTGGGTTTGCGGATGGGTTGTGTATCGGATATGGCGGGTGTTTGGTCAGACATTGGCGCTCCTTAGTAAAAATCGCTCGATTTGCTGTGAAAGGGTATCTATGTCGATCGGTTTTTGAATGTAACCGTCGCATCCCGCTCCCAGCGATTTTTCACGATCACCGCGCATGACGTTTGCCGTAACTGCAATGATCGGGGTCTTCGAAAACTTTTGGATGGCTTTGATCTTGGCTGTCAGGGTGTAGCCGTCCATCTCGGGCATGTTGATATCCATCAATACAAGGTCGATATCGCTCTTTTCGAGTTTTTCCAAAGCCTGTTTTGCGTTGATGGCTTCGACCACAGCGTACCCCTCGGATTCCAATACCCTGCGAATCAAGCTTCTGTTGTCCGGATTATCTTCCACATAGAGTATAGTACTTTTTTTTGTTTCCAGAGTCATACGAATTTGTCTCCGGCTCAAATTCTACTGTAAGACAAAAAACGCCCGCATAACAGCAACCTTACAAATAAGAAGAACAAGCCGAGGTGAGCAGACCCTCGACTTGTTTTAAGCGGGTGATCGGGTTTGAACCCATGACAGCGCCCTGAGCCCGCTTGCCGGAATAAAAACGCATACTTTCCAGCAGAATTGAGCCTGTTTCTGTGCCCATACCGTCATATTGTGATGTGTTCAGCGTATTTTCCCTGACTCATTTTTAGGGATATTCAGCGATCATGCACTGTCGAATATTCAAATTATAAGCGGGATTACTGTCACTGACAATGCGGCTCCCCGCACTTGCCATGGCTGTAGCAAAGTCAGGAAAAGGGTGTAAGGAGGAGTGAAAATGCAGCGGGAAGATGGGCGGAGAAAAAGCGTCTGGCTTGGGCAGCGTTTGTAAAGCCAGCCTGACGAATCAAGGCGAGGACAAGAT
>CAILWD010000069.1 GCA_903837815.1 uncultured Chloroflexota bacterium
ATGCTTGAAGACTTCTTCAGGACGCGGCGACGAAACCTGCCCGTTGCCCAAAGCCGATAGTCGTAGGAGCAGGTCAGGGTCGGGCTCGATGCGCCGATATTCTGGGGAGTAGGACAAAGCCCACCCCGTCGTCTCAGAAAATGGAGCGGCGCCCGCTTCGGATTTTCCAGAAAAATGAATCAGGTAAATTCCCTGTTCGGTCGGGATAAATTCCGACTTGTACCGCCCTGGCGCAATCTGCGAGAACTTCACGGTTTGCGATTCGCCGTCGGGCGCGACGATGCTGGCTTCGATCTGGTAGCCGTTGAGAAATTCTCCCGTGCGGCTGTGCGCGTCGAGGATGATGCTCGATTTTTCGCCTTGTGGCTCGACCGTCATTTGCAGCGCGGAGTTGAGCGTGTCGTTGACCGTGTAGCGGACGGCTTGCGCCCAGAAGGTCGGGAAGATGTCGGAGTTTGCCCAGTCACGCGCCCAGCGTCCCGTGGCGTCGGAGGTGAAGGCGACCGACCTGCCCAAGCCGTATTGCCAAGCCGCGAGGATGGGGTCGCCCTTGTCTGATTCGAGGATGACTTGCGCGAGGTCTTTGGCGCTGGACGCGACGTAGCCGTGCAGGCGCGGCGTGGCGGTGATGCCCGAAAGGATCGGCGAGGAGTTGACCAGCGTGGGGTAAAACGACTCTTCGACGATGTAGGCGCGGGTGGCGAGGGTGGTCTCTTCGGTGAAGATGGTGGCGATGTTGCCCGCGTTGTTGGTGAAGTGGTAGCGCCCGCCGCCGAGCGCGGCAAGGTCTTTGAGGAAAGGCGCGGCGTCGTTGCCCACGCCAACCGTCGAAAGCGTGATGCCGTTTTCCTTGTACAGCCTTTCGACCAGTTCGGGGATGCCCGTGATGTCCGCGCCGCCGTCGGTGAGCAGGATGACGTGCTTCACCTTCGATGGGTCGTCGGGCAGCACTTTCGACATCGCCAGCAAGCCCGCGTAAATATCGGTGCCGCCGCCAATTTGAACCCCGCCAATCGCGCTGACAATTTCGTCGCGGTTTTCGGCTTCGGTGATCGGCACAACCCAACTGGCAGTGTCGTCGAAAGCGACCACGCCCACACGGTCAGACGGGAAAAGCATGTCCACTGAACGCGCCGCCGCTTCCTTGGCAAGCTCCAGTTTGGTCACGCCGCCGCTGGTGTCGCTCATGCTGCCCGAATGGTCGATGATGAAGACGATGCTCAACGACGGGCGACGCTGCTCGTCTTTGATTTCCATGTCGATGGGGAGCGCCTCTTCGAGCGGCGTGTGGAAATAGCCGCCGACCCCGAAGCTGGTCGGTCCGCCGACGGTCACCAGTCCGCCGCCGAGGTCGCGGACGTAGGATTGCAGTGTCTCCATTTGGGCAGTGTCCAATTGCCGCGCGGGGACATCCACCAGCACGACAGAGTTGTACTGCGCGAGAGTCGGCAGGTCGGCGGGCATGAGACTCGGCGTGACGGTTTTCACGTCAAAGCCAGCCGAGGTGAGGACTTGCTGGAGGAGGGAATACTCGTCGGGACGCGGCTTGCCGTCGGGCAGAGTCTCGCCTGCGGGCGGCGCGACCAGCAAAATGCGCGGGGCGCCTTCCACTTTTGAAAACGTATCCAGCCGATTATTTTGATAGAAAGAATCCTGCTCTGGCGTGATTTGGACTTCGTAACTGACAAAGCCCGTCTCGTTGGCGGTCAGCGGCAAACTGAGAGTTTGGTTGCCCTTGTGAAGTTCGTGCGTCGCTTCGTACAGGATTTGATTTTTTGCGAGCACGCGCACCGTCGCCCGCATGGACTGGTTCGCCTGAATCGAAACGTTCAAATCAAATTGCTCTCCGCCGCGAA
>CAILWD010000070.1 GCA_903837815.1 uncultured Chloroflexota bacterium
CCAACGACCCGCCCGTCATCATTGCCGACGAGCCGACGGGCAATCTCGACTCAAAGACTGCCGAGTCGGTGTTTGCTCTGTTCAACGATTTGGTGTCGAAGGGCAAGACCATCATCATCGTCACGCATGACAGCGCATTGGCGAAACGCGCCCACCGCACTGCACTCATCGCGGACGGCGAAATTGTCAACGAGTATGTGGCGAAAGCCATGCCGACGCTGACACCCACACAGTTGATTCAACTCACCCACATTGCCAGGCCCCAGCGTTACGAAGCGGGCGCGATGATTCTCTCCGAAGGCTCGAATGCAGACACGTTCTACGTCGTTGCCAAAGGTACGGTGGAAGTTATCCTGCCGCGCCAGAATCAATCGGATGTGGTGGCGTTGCAACTTGGGGAAGGCAAAGTTTTCGGCGAGATAGAATTTTTCCACGAGAAGAAACATCTGGCGTCCATCCGCGCTTCGGAAGGCGGCGCGGTGGAGGTTTTGGCTATCGGGTACGACCAACTCAAAGAATTGCTGAACCAGTCTGAGGCGACGCGCGAAGCGCTCCATCAGATGGCGGACAGGCACGAGGACGAGAATCAGTCCCTGCGGGGAGAATCAAAATGAGTTCGCGCTGGAAGAAAGTCTGGGCTGATTTTTGGAGCAATAAGGGGCGCACCTTCCTGACCATCATGACGATTGCCGTCGGCACGTTTGCGGTGGGGTTCAACAGCAACCTCGGCATCTATATGAATGAAAGCATGGACAGCGATTATCTTTCGGCGCTGCCTTCGGAGGCGGAGGTTTACACCTCGCCGCTGGACGACGACATGGTGAAGATGGCGCGCGCCGTTCCCGGCGTCGATGGCGTCGAAGGGACGAGTTCGGTCAGCGCCCGCATTTTACACACCGACGAGACTTACATCGACATCCGTTTTACCGCGCTGGAAGACCCCAAAGCGCAGACGCTGAATTTACTCAAACCTGCGGCGGGCGAAACGTCCATTCCATTGTATGGCGAGAAGCAGACCATCATCGATGCCAGCGCGTTGTCGCTTGGGTACAAACCCGGCGACACCATGACCATCGAATTGGATGGCGGCAAGCGCCGCGAGGTGAAACTGGCGGGCTATGTCCATGCGGTGACGGGCTTTCCGTACAGCATGGCGAAGCTGGTCTTTGCCTACGTCACGCCCGAAACGCTGGAGTGGCTGGGCGGCAACCGCGACTACGATATGCTGGCGGTGAGCGTGGCGGAGAATCCCACCGACGCGGCGCATGTGACCGAAGTGGCGCAGGCTGTCGCCGACCGCATGGAACGCGCCGGCGCGGAGATTTACTTCGTCAACGTGTACCAGCCGGGGCATCACTTTGCCTGGAGCATCACGCAAGGCATCTTCTTCGTGTTGAGCATCCTCGGCTACCTGACGGTTCTGTTGAGCGGATTTTTGATTGTCAACACCATCACGGCGTTGATGACCCAGCAGACGCGCCACATCGGAATCATGAAAGCCATCGGCGGAAACACGCAGCAGGTTGTAGGCATGTACCTGACGCTGATTCTTGGCTTCGGCTTGGGCGCGTTGTTGATTGGCGTTCCGCTGGCGAACATGGCTTCGGAATCCATCGGCAGGGGCATGGCGGAATGGCTGAACTTCTATGCCGTGCCGTTCAAGGGCTATCAATCGACGCTGATACAACAAATCATCGTGGCGCTGGTGGTGCCGCTGCTTGCTGCCATTTATCCGATTTACAACAGCGTGCGCGTGACCGTGCGCGAAGCGTTGAGCGATTACGGCTTGGGCGGCAGTGCCAAGCCCAAAGCGGAGTCGGTCAGCAAAAACGCGACGTTGATTGCCCGCCCGATTCGCATTTCCATCCGCAACACTTTCCGCCGCAAGACGCGCCTTGCCCTGACTTTGTTCACCCTCGTTCTGGGCGGCGCGGTTTTCATCGGCGTGTACAACTTGTGGGAATCCTTCGACCAGGTGATTGAAGATATTCAGGGCTACTTCCTTGCCGACATCAATCTCAGCTTTGGGCGTGGCTACCGCTTCGATAAAGTTTCGGCAATGGCGGAAAGCGTACACGGCGTGGAGAGCGTGGAAGGCTGGCTGGAATACCCCGGCACGCTGAAAATGAGCGACAACGATGACGAAAGCGGCACGCAAATTTTGTTCGTCGCGCCGCCGTCCAGTTCCACGCTCATCGACCCCATCATTACTTCGGGGCGCTGGCTGGAAGAGGGCGACGAGAACGCCATTGTCATCGGCAATCACTTGCTCAATATGTTCCCCGACCTGAAAGTCGGCGACACGCTGACCATCGAAGCCAACGGCAAGGAAACCGACTGGCATATCATCGGCACGTACAGCATCACGGGCAACGTCAGTCCGCCGCTGTTGTATGTGAATTACGAATACATCAGCCGCATTGTCGGCGAGCCGGGGCAGGTGTACGCCCTGCGGGTGCTGACCTCCGACCACAGCGCGGCGACTCAGAAACGAGTCAACGACCAGTTGCAAGCGTTGTTCAAGGAGCGCGGCGTGCAGGTCACGTCCACCACATTGGGAACGCAGTTCATCGAAGACCAAAAGGCGCAGACCGACATCCTTGTTTACTTCATGCTGTTGATGGCGACCCTGATTGCCGTTGTCGGCGGGATGGGCTTGATGGGCACGATGAGCATCAACGTGCTGGAACGCACCCGCGAAATCGGCGTGATGCGCGCCATCGGGGCGTCGAACCTCGACATCCAAACCATCGTCATCGTCGAAGGCATGGTCATCGGCATTATCAGTTGGGCAATCAGCATCTTCGTCTCGATTCCCATCACGAACGCGCTGTGCTACGGCGTGGGAATGGCAATCCTGACCGCGCCCATGCCGACGGTGTACGGCGTAAGCGGAGTCCTCGCCTGGCTGCTTTTCACCGTGATTCTTGGTTCGCTGGCAAGCGCGTTGCCCGCAAGACGGGCGTCGAAGTTGACGGTGCGGGATACGCTGGCTTATGAGTAAACAAGTAGAGAGGTAAACAGGTAAACACGTAGGCTTAAGAGCCTGCGTGTTTTTTTAGTGGAGTCAAAAGTCTCCCGACTTTTGACCTCTCCAACATCAGGAGATGTTAGAGTCTGTGAAGCGTAAAATCACAACGCTGCCTTTGCTGACTTCGCTTTCCATGCGGATTTCGCCGCCCATGCCTTCGATGAGGGTTTGGGCAATCGGCAGTCCCAGACCAAAGCCGGGGACGGTGGAGTCGTTGCCGCGATAGAAACGGTCGAAGACGTGTTCCAGTTTTTCGGGAGGAATCCCTTCGCCAAAATCCTGCACGCGGATTTCGACCCGCTTTCCCAATTTTTGCGCGGTCACGCGAATATCGCCTGTGGAATGTTTGAGGGCGTTGTCGAGCGCAATCAGCGTGACTTGTTTCAGTGCGTCGCGGTCGCCGAGGATTTGCAAACCCGCCGCCGCTTCGAGTTGAATCTTCCGCTGTGGGTCGAGTTGCCGCGCCTGGCGACAGCACTCGTCCAGCAGGTCGGGGAGTTCGAGCGGCTCCCGCGCCAGAGCGCGCCCCGCGTCGGCGCGGGCAAGCAGCAGCAGGTCATTGACCAGCCGAATCAGGCGGTCGCTTTCATCCACCATATCGTTGAGGATGTCGGCTTGTTCATCGGCGGGAATTGACTTGCGGCGCAGGAGTCCCAGATTTCCGCGCAGGGTGGTCAGCGGAGTCCGCAACTCGTGGGAAACATCCGCCACAAAATTCCTCTGCATTTCAAGCGAGTGCTCCACTTTTTGAAAAGCAGTTTGCAAGCGGGCAAGCATGGAATTGAAAGTGCTTGCCAGTTGACCAACTTCATCCTGGGGACCTGTGTAATCGACACGGCGCGAGAAGTCGCGCTCCTCGCCAATCTTTTTAGCGGTTTTGGTAATGCGGTGAATCGGTTTCAAGGTCAAGCCAGAAAATAACCAGCCGATACCGAAGGCAATCAGCACGGTCAGCGAGCCGCCGACCAGCAGGGTGGTTGCAAGCGATTGCAGGGTGCGATTACGTTCGGTGAGCGAGCGGGCAACCTGAATGATGTAAACCAGTTCGCCGTCCACAACAATCGGGCGGCTGTAAATCAACATCTCTTCGTCCGAGACGTAGCCGCTTTCCCACCATTCCCTTTCGCTTTGAACCGCCGCCAAACCTTCGGCGCTCAACGGCAGCGCCTCCTCTGCCCTGCCAAAGGGACTGGCGACCAGATTTCCAGAGGAGTCCAAAATTCGGATAATCTCCCGCTCGCGGAATTTTTGGAATTCCTGTCCATCCGAAAATTCATTAAACGAAAGCGGCTTGGGCGGCTTTTCCATCGGAGGTTGCCCTTCGTCGGACGGCTGACCATCTTTCAGCGTGATTTCGGTCATCTTGTCGGCGCCCTGACTCAGGTCGCGTTTAAGCAAGTTCAACGTGTCCTGCGCTTGAATCGTGTAAAGCGTTCCGCCGAAGACCGTCAGGGTCAGCGCCAGAATCAAGGTGTAAAGCAGGGTGAAGCGAAGTCGAATGGACATTATTCCTCGCGTAAAACGTAGCCAATGCCGCGCACGGTCTGGATGAGACGCGGCTGCCCTTCGGCTTCCAATTTCTTACGCAGGTAGCCGACGTAGATTTCAAGCACGTTGTCATCGCCGCCGAAGTCGTAGCCCCAAACGTCGCTCAAGATTTGGCGGCGTTCCAACACCTGGCGCGGATGTCGCAGAAAAAGATGAAGCAGGTTGAATTCGGTCACGGTCAGGGATAAAACCATCTCGCCGCGTTTTGCTTCGCGGGTGGCTGGGTCGAGGCGGACATCGGCATACGCTGCGGCTTGATTCTCGGGTTTGGCTTCCACCCGCCTCAGCATGGCGTGGACTCGCGCCACAAGTTCGGCAGGCGCAAACGGCTTGACGAGGTAATCATCCGCGCCGCTCTCCAAGCCTTCGACGCGGTTTTCGATGGCGTCGCGGGCGGTGAGCATCAGAATCAGCGTTTTGTTTTCCTCGTCGCGCAGGCGGCGGACAAACGCCAGCCCGTCCATCTTGGGCATCATCCAATCGGCGATGATGAGGTCGGGAGTCTGCGCTTGCACAAGCGGCAGAGCCTCCAGTCCGTTGGTGGCGGTCAGCACGTTCAGACCTTCGTAGGTCAGCGTGCGCTGGAGCATTTTCAAAAGTTTGGGGTCGTCATCGACAATGAGTACGGTGGGCATGAGGGACTCTCTTGGCGGCAGGTTTTACGTGGTGCGTGGTGCGTGTTGCGTTTTGTTCATCTTATCACGCTCAAATATAAACTCGCAATCTGTGAAAACGCTGTGAGGAAATTATTGGGAAAAGAATTCTCAGCGTTTTCACAGGCAATTCTTGGCTTGGTCACAGGGGAAAATTCTAGAATGGGGACATCAAAAGGAGCGCAACCCATGAGTCTCAAATTCAAACGCAACCTGCCCACCCTCGTTTTGCTGGTCAGCATTCTGTTCAGCCTGGCGGTTTTTATGGGCAACCAAACCGTCACTTCCTACAGTTTCGATACTGAAACTTTACGAACGGCAAGATTGAGCACACTCTCGGAGGTAATGAATTGCGGAAAGGCGAGCAACGC
>CAILWD010000071.1 GCA_903837815.1 uncultured Chloroflexota bacterium
CAGCCCTCGCCCTGGCGGTCATGGGCTTTTTGGGAGTTGCCTCACTGCTCGAGATGGCAAACTACGTTTGGGCGGCCGCCCTGATTGTGGTGGGCGCGTTTTTGCTCATCCGTTATTTTGTCAAACGGTGAACCTGCGGTTCGTAGATTTTCGGCCGACACTTGAATCGGAAATCCCGGCATGTGCGCCGGGATTTTTTATTCTTCCTGATGCCTTATGGGCCAAGAGTGATGATTGGGAATATGAAGAGGAAGGTCGGCGTTGGCGTCGGAAATATTAAAATGGGCGGAATGAGGATGATCCCTCCGGTAGGCGTTGGAGCAGGCGTATTCGTTGGCGTGGGGGTTGGCTGGGTGGGCGTTGGAGGCGCGGCGATGGACGGGAGTGTCTCCGGGACACAGGTGGCATTGGTGACTGAACCCGCAATCCACGCGAAACCGCCATTGCCGCCTGCAAATTCAATATACCACCAAGTCCCGTCGAAGTTCTTTCCTGCCACTTTGGCTGTGCCTCCCTGAGGGATGTTGCCGATGACACTGTAAATCTGTCCCGGCCCATTGCGGACGTTCGCGACCGTGGTTGTCGTCACCGTAGGCGCGCAGGTTTCTGTGACTGCGGGCGTTGGGGTGGGTGTGGGTGTTTGAGTTGTGGATGCGCTGCTGGCGAATGTGGGCGTGGGCGTTCCAGTTTCATTTGTCGACGGCGGTTCGGTTGGGGTTGCCGCTCCCGCCGGCAGGTTGCAGGCGAACATGGCAAGGCTGATTGCAAGCGCTGAGAGTAAAGTATTCCTGTTTTTTGCAAACATGGTTTTCCTCCAAGAAATTAATGCCTGCATTATAGACCGTAATAGTGGAAATTCAACCCCACCATTCTTCCCACATTCTGAAGGAAGGCAAGTCAGGCTTTCCTTGCCGCTTTCAGCGCCTGTTTGAGGAGTTCCTTCAACACTTTGATATCCACATCTTCCAGCTTCTTGATGTACAAGCAACCTTTCCCTGTTTTGCACTTGCCCAGTTTTTTCAACAAGTTTGATTCCAGCCAGTTTCCCAGCCCATAAAGAGTCAATTCCTGTTTGCGCGGAGAAAAGCCGATGACGAACCAGTCGAGTTCGCGCCCGCTTTCGTATTTGAGATGAATGTTTCCAAAACCGACGATGCTTGAGCCCCACATCTTCGGCTCCTGTTTTGTAACTTGCTGCATCATCTTCAAAATCTCGAAACTGTCTGCCCGTTTTATCTCGTCTTGGATTCCATTCAAAAAGTCGGTAACGCTCGCATCGTTGAGTTTGGTCTTCAATTCAGCCATGAGGTTCTCCTATTTCTAAAATAAAAAACTCGGAAGCCTGCCAGACTTCCGAGTTTAGACGCTTACAAAACCTTGAAATATACCTGTGGCTCTTTTCTTTCGACAGCCCGTTCTGCATTGACTGCCAGCCTCAGCAGGGCGTTTTCCTGCCACGGGCGTCCGATGGCTTGCATCCCGATGGGAAGACCCTTTGTTGTGTAACCAACGGGGAAGGAGATGGCGGGCAGACCCGTCAGGTTGCCAGCGGTGACGAAGCGCATGATTTCAACCGTGGTCGAGAGATCAGAGTCGCCGTCGGGCAGGGCGCCAGGCTTGATCTCAGGCGAAGCAATGGCGGTGGTGGGGGTCAGAATCATATCTACGTCTTTGAGCGCGTTTTCAAAGTTGCGGATGATTCGCGTGCGTGCGCGTTGTGCCAGCAGGTAATCTCCCGCGTTGAAGGCGCGTCCCAGCGCCAGGTTAATGCGGACGTCCAGCCCGTGTTCGCGGTGATGTTCGGGGTAGGTGTAGCTCATCGCCTGCACCATCTCGCTGACGATGGTGACGGTGTGCGCCACGCGGTTCAATTCCAGGTCGGGGATAACGATCTCGCGGATTTCCGCGCCCATGTCGGTGAAGCGTTTCAACATAACTTCGCAAGCCGCGACCACTTCCGCGTCCGCGTGTTGGAACCACTCTTTGTACACCCCAAGCTTGATTCCGCGCAAATCGGCTTTGTCCCAGCCTTCGAGCGTGGGCATGGGCTGATGAAGTGAGTTCGGGTCGCGTAGGTCGGGACCAGCCATCACGCCGTAGGCGAGAGCCATGTCTGTGGCAGTTGCCGCCAGCGGACCAACATGGGCGACGCTCCAGCACAGCGGAGCCGCGCCAAGTTCGCTGACCCGCCCGAAGGTGGATTTGATTCCGAATACGCCGCAAAATGCAGCGGGGATTCGAATCGAGCCGCCGCCGTCCGCGCCGATGGCGACGGGGACAAGTCCCGCCGCGACAGCCGCCGCCGAGCCGCTCGAACTTCCGCCCGTGTAGTGGTTGACGTTGTACGGGTTGCGCGCCGTGCCGTGATGCGGATTCAATCCCGTCACGTTGATGCCGATTTCGTGCATGTTGGTCTTGCCGACCAGTAACGCTCCCGCCGCGCGCATTCGCGCCACCACCGTGGCATCCTCCGTCGCTGGCGACTGACCCAGAAACGATGTGCCGACTTTGGTCGGGTAGGGAACCATGTCGAGTTCGTCTTTGACTGCCACTGGCACGCCGTCAAAAACGCTGAGCGGCTTGCCCGCCTTGATTCTTTGCGTGGATTCACGCGCCTGCCGCATCACGTCATCGCGGTCATAGAAAATCACAGCCCGCAGCGGAGGTGTGGCGTTGTTGCTGGCTTCGATGGCGTCCAGCAATTTCGCCGCCACTTCTTCGGGCGTGGTCTTGCCGTCGCGATAGGCTTTGGCGTAGTCGAAGACTGTGGCGAAGTGAAATCCGCGAGACTCCATCGCCGCCACACGTGGCAATTCCTTTTCTGGCACTGCCGCGTCTTTTGTGGCGTGTTCTCCCACGTGATAAATCGGATGGTGCGTCGGCGCTTCGTCGATGACCTGCTTCCGCATCCAGGCAATGCCCGCGCTTTCGAGCAGGCTGGGGATGAGCAACCCGCCGAGCGGACCCTCCACCAGCGAAGCAAACAGTTTCAACAGTCCGCCCGAAAGGTGGGGCAGTTTGACGGACTTGAGATCGTACACGCTTTTGTTTTCCATGTTGTCCTTTGGTTAGAAAATATACGGAATGAACATCTTCGACCGCTTCATGTAATCCTGATATTGACTGCCGAAGAAGCGCGTACATTCGGCTTCGTCTGCTTTGGCGGTGAAGACCAGAAAGATGGTTGCAGTGACGGCGAGCGTGGCGGCGGTCAGCGTGATGTGTTTGAAGAAGATGCCCCACGTCAGCAACAGCAGGGAGCAATATAACGGGTGGCGGATGTACTTGTAGATTCCGCTGGTGACAAGTTCGGTTGTTTTTTCGAACGACAACAGTGATGGGTCGCTTTCTCGTTTTTCAACCGCCTTTCCTCTCGTCCGCAGGAAGTGAACTCCGAAGCCAAGCGGGATGAGACAGACGAAGAGCAAAGTCCACGCGATGACTTGATTCCACGCCAGCGGCTGGACACACCAAAACCTCACGTTGAGCAGGAACAAGCCCAGAATACATTCCCACGCAAGGAAGCGGTAAAACCCATGGGACTGCGGCGAACCCAATGACTTGCGCGAGATGAAGATGATGGCGGCAGACCCAAGAACGAAAATCCAGGCTTCCATGGTTAGCCTCCTTGCGTCAAAAACTTTTCAGCAGATGCAAAATAGGCGGATTCGACTCCGAACCCGCCTCGGTGTATGCGATTTGACAACCTTCGATTTCGATCTTTCCCGTCATCATGGTTCTCGCCTCACTGTCCACTGACGACTGATTGCTGAACTATCCCGTGCCGAACTGCCTGTCGCCCGCATCGCCAAGCCCGGGGACGATGTAGCCTTTCTCGTTGAGATGGTCGTCAATGGCGGCGAGATGGATGGGGATGTCGGGATGAGCCGTTTGCATCGCCTGGACACCTTCGGGAGATCCAATCAACCCGACGAATTTGATTTTCTTCACTCCCCATCTTTTGAGTATATCCGCTGTTGCAACGGCAGAACCGCCTGTTGCCAGCATCGGGTCGAGAATCAGACACACAGATACAGTTTGTTCGAGCGGGAGCTTGTTGTAGTATTCCACAGGCCGCAGGGTGCGCTCATCGCGGTACAGGCCAATGTGCCAGACCTCCGCAACGGGCATAAGTTCCCACACGCCTTCGACCATTCCCAATCCAGCGCGCAGAATGGGGATGAGCCCGATTTTCTCTTGTAATTCCACTCCCATGGTTTTAGCAAGTGGGGTTTCGACTTCCCGAGGTATGACGAGCAGGTCGGCAGTGGCTTCATAGGTTAGAAGCGCGGCAATCTCGCGCACCAACTCGCGGAATTTTTTGGGTTCGATGTCTTTTCCGCGCAAGCGCGACAATTTATGGGCGACGAGCGGATGTTTGGATGGAAAAACGTTGGACACAATGACCTCCAGAAATGGGTTACTTTATTATAGCCCGCAAGGTGATTTTTGACCCGTGACTTATGACCTTGTTTTTCGTACATTTTAGAAGAGAACAAGGAGTCGAAATGAAACTCGAAGGCTTGCACATTCTTTTGACCTATCAATGTACCTGCGAGTGCGACCACTGCTTCGTATGGGGCAGTCCGTGGCAGACAGGGACGCTCACATCTGAGCAGATTGAAAATGTTTTGGGACAGGCAAAGGAGGCAGGCGTCGCTTCGATTTACTTCGAGGGCGGCGAGCCGTTTTTGTATTATGCGATTTTGGTCAAGGCGGTTCGCAGGGCGGCGGATATGGGATTTTCCGTCGGGATTGTCTCCAACGCGTATTGGGCAAACTCCGTTGCAGACGCGGAGGAGTGGCTGAGACCTTTTGCAGGACGACTTGCGGACCTTGCAATCAGCAGTGACTTGTTCCATTGCAGTGAATGCCTCGGTGAATGTCCGCAAAATGCGATGGTGGCGGCAAAGTGGCTGCACATCCCAACAGGGATGATCAGCATCGACCAGCCCGAAGTGCAGGGAGAGTCGTCGGTGATGTATCGAGGTCGGGCGGCGAAAAAACTCGCTGAAAGAGCAGCCAGCCATCGGTGGGAAGGTTTTGACCGCTGTCCGCATGAAGATTTGCGCGAGCCTGGTCGAGTCCACCTCGATCCGCTTGGCAACATCCACATCTGCCAGGGCGTTGTGATTGGCAATCTGTTCGAAACTCCGCTCAAGGAGATTTGTGAAAGCTATAATGCGGATGCCCACCCAATTTGCGGACCGTTGCTTGCGGGTGGACCTGTTGCGCTGGTGACGGAGTACAATTTGCCGCATGAACCATCCTACGCCGACGCCTGCCACTTGTGCTACGAAGCGCGGACGATGCTGAGAGAGCGCTTCCCGCAGGTTCTTAATCCCAACCAAATGTATGGAGTGATGAAATAATGAACGGAAATGATTTTATGGCTTGGGTTTTGCGCTCGCCGTTTCACGGCGTATTGAGCAACGGCATGATGCTCATCACGATTACAGGGCGCAAAACGGGCAAAGCCTACACAACCCCGGTGGGCTATTATCTTCAAGATGAATACTTGTGGGTGCTGACCAGCCGCGAAAGGAAGTGGTGGCGAAATTTGCAGGGTGGGGCAAAGGTTCAATTGCTGTTGCGGCGCAAGCCTGTTACGGGGATGGCGGATATCGAGTTGGATGAGGAATCCGTCGCGGTGCGCATGGTCGAGTATCTTCGTCACATGCCACAGGCGGCGAAACCAATGGGCATCTGCATGGAGAATAAAGTTCCGAACGCCGCAGATATTGCCCGCGTGGCGAAAGAGCGTTTATTTATCAGGATCGATTTGGCGGGTTGATTTCTTGAATGAATGAAAACGCGCCCAGCCTTTCTTTGAGCCGGGCGCGTTTTGTTTTTGCCATGCTAAAGGCGGATTTAGATGGTCAGGGTGATGATGCCGGCCACGGTCAGCAGCGTTCCCATCACGACCTTCCAGGTGAGCGGTTCTCCGCCGATGATGATACCCATCAACGCGCCGAAGAGGGGGGAGGTGAACGCAATCGGCATCACGCGGTTGAGCGGCGCGCCTTTGATGGCGGCATAAAAACACAACATGCCGATAGCTCCAGCGACCACCCCGCCGCCGAGGACCATCATTGTTATAGCCTTGGGGCCCGCCTGCGGCAGGGTCTTCCACTGCGGGAAGGATACCGTGCCGAGGATGACCAGCGCCACCGCCGTGCGGATGGTGATTCCCATTTGCGGAGAGAGTCCGCCGAGGTGCAGTCCCTTCTTTTCAAAGTAGCCGCCGATTCCCCAGGCGGCGGCTGTGAGCAAGGCAAGCAATTGTGGATTCATGATTTTCTCCTGTTTTTTGTGTCGTCCCGAAGGTTTGCTGGAGATAAGCCTGAATCGCAGAATCCTTCGGGACGTTTATATCGTTTTGCGCGCAGGGATTTTACATGAACGGGCTTCCGCCTGAAACCGCATAAAGTCACAAGAATACCTTGTCAAAGGATACGATTTCGATTAAATCTCCCGCTGTTGAATGGGATGTTTTGATGTAAAATTGCGCCCATGCCCCAAACAATCAACATCCTATTTCTTGCCTCCGAAGCCGAACCTTTCATCAAGGTGGGTGGATTGGGTGACGTGGCTGGTTCCCTGCCCCGCGCCCTGCGCGCCCTCTCGACCGAAGATTTGAAACTCGATGTGCGGCTGGTACTGCCGCATCACCCGGCGGTCAAGGCGGAAAGCCTCAAACCCCTCGGCATGTTTTCGATTTTGCGTAACGGCGTCGAGATTCAGGTTGAAGCGTCGGAAACCGTCTTGAACGGAATGCCCGTCTACCTGATCGGCGGGGAACCGATCCGCGCAAGCGGCTCGGTCTATTCTTTGAACTCCGCGCTCGATGCAGAAAAGTACGCATTCTTCTCGCTCGCAGCCCTTGAACTGGTTAACCACACGCGAAGCGACTGGCAGCCCGACGTGCTTCACGGCAACGACTGGCATACCGCCTTGAGCATGTACGGCTCTCTCACTAAACGATGGGAAGAGGGAACACGTCACGTGGCATCGGTCATCACCCTGCACAACCTCCCCTTCATGGGACCCGACGCCAGCGCCATCATCGAAAGCTACGGCCTCAAACTCGCCCAAACCGACCTGCCCGAATGGGCGCGGGTCATGCCCCTGCCGTTGGGGCTTTGGGCTTCGGACGCAATTGTCGCCGTGTCGCCAACTTACGGCAGGGAAATCCTCACCCCCGAATTCGGCTGCGGACTCGATGAGTTTTTGAATTCGCGCGGCGAAGCAGTCAGCGGCATCCTCAACGGCCTGGACGTGGATTCATTCGACCCTGCCGTTGACCCAGCCCTCGGCGCGAACTTCGACATTCTCTCGCTCGAAAAACGCGCGGGCAACAAAGCCCTTTTACAGGAAAGACTCGGACTGCCTCGCGACCCCGAAACCCCGCTGCTGGCGACCGTCTCGCGCATGGACATCCAAAAAGGAATCGACATGGTCTTCTCCGCGTTGAAGATGATGAAGAAGACCAAATGGCAGGCCGTGATTTTGGGCACAGGCGACCCGAAACTCGAAGCCGCCGCAATGAAATTGCAGGAAGAATTACCAGACCGCGTCAAAGTTGAAACCCGCTACGATGCCGGGCTTGCGCGCCAAATCTACGCCGGCTCCGACATGTTCCTCATGCCGTCCCGCTACGAACCCTGCGGGCTTTCACAAATGATTGCCATGCGCTATGGCTGCGTGCCCATTGTCCGCGCGGCGGGCGGCTTGAACGACACGGTCAAGCATGGCGTCACAGGCTTCGTTTTCGAAAAAGCCCATCACATGGCGCTTGCCGCCGCGATCAAATCTGCAATCAAGGTATTTGCCGAACGCGAAAAATGGCAATCGCTTCAACGCGCCGGCATGGCACAGGATTTCTCCTGGGAAAACTCCGCCAGAAAATATCTCGAACTCTACCAATCCCTCCTCAAAAAAGCATGACCTTCAAACGCTCCTCTGGCATCCTCCTTCATCCCTCCAGCCTGCCAGGCCCCTATGGTATTGGCGACCTCGGTCCGCAGGCATATCGTTTTCTCGATTGGCTTTCTTCCACGGGATGCAAACTCTGGCAGGCGCTTCCACTGGGCCCCACCGGCTACGGCGACTCGCCCTATCAATGTTTTTCCGCCTTCGCTGGGAATCCCTATCTGCTCAGCCCCGACGACCTGCTTGCCGATGGATTGCTGACTCAGGCAGATTTAGACTCGCTGCGCGACCTGCCTGCCTCCCACGTGGATTTTGGTCAACTGATTCCCCGCAAACTGGCTCTGTTACAAAAAGCCTTCGCCTCCTTTCAATCTTCGCCTGAAACCCTGCGCCCCGCCTTCGATTATTTCTGCGCTACGAATTCCTCCTGGCTCGATGACTACACCCTCTTCATGGCGTTGAAAGAAGCCAACGGCGGCGGCGCGTGGAACGGCTGGGACGAGTCACTCCGCTCTCGCAAGAAGACCGCCCTGCGCAAGGCGCAAAAAGAACTTGCCGAAAGCATCCAACGCCACGCCTTTTATCAATTCCTCTTTTTCCGCCAGTGGGAGAAATTACGCAAGTATGCCAACGAACGCGGCATCCAGATTATCGGCGACCTCCCGATTTTTGTCGCCAATGACTCGGCAGACGTTTGGGCACATCCCGACCTGTTTTTCATGGACAAGGCGGGCAACCCCACCGTTGTAGCAGGTGTTCCACCCGACTTTTTCTCCGAACATGGCCAGTTGTGGGGCAACCCGCTCTATAATTGGAAAGCCCATAAAAAAGACGGTTACGCCTGGTGGCTTTCGCGCGTCCGCGCTTCGCTGAATATTTTCGACATCCTGCGCTTCGACCACTTCCGTGGTTTCGCCGGCTATTACGAAATCCCCGCTGGTCACCCGACCGCTGAGTTTGGTCGCTGGGTTCCCGGCCCCGGCGCAGACTTGTTCCATGCCATCGACAAAGACCTCGGCAACGGCTTGCTCGTCCCCGGTACGGGTCTGCCTTTCATCGCCGAAGATTTGGGAGTCATCACCCCGGACGTCGTCGAGTTGCTAGAAGCCTTCAACCTGCCCGGTATGAAAGTCTTGCAATTTGGTTTTTCGGGACCAGAAAACCCCTTCCTGCCGCATAATTATGTTCCCAATTGCGTGGCGTACACCGGCACTCACGACAACGACACCGCGATGGGTTGGTTTTCCTCCGCTCCCCAGCATGAACGCGAGTTTGCCCAGCGTTACCTGCGGGTGGACGGCGGCAACTTCGCCTGGGACTTAATCCGCGCCGTGTGGGGCTCTGTCGCCGACATTGTTATGGCGCCCATGCAGGATGTATTGAGTTGCGGCGGCGAAGCCCGCATGAACTACCCCAGCAGGCTCGGCGGCAACTGGTCATGGCGCATGAAAGACGAAGACATCAACGACCATTTTGCAGGAAAACTGCGCGAACTGAATTGGATGTATTTGAGATAAGAAGTAAAAAGTGAGAAGGTAACTTCTCACTTTTTACTTCATTACTGATTTTCTCTCTCCGTCAAATTCACCACAATCGCATGGCTTGCCTTCACCAGGTTATCGGGGGTAATCATGATTTCCTCGCCCCACTGCCCGCCGCCTGTGCCGAGGATGGGCTCGTTCATCAAACTCGCTTCGAGGAAGGAGCGAAATCCTTCGGGCTGCCAGCCAAAAGCGGGGATTGAACCGATCACGTAGCCGGTGGTTTGCTTCACGACTTCGGGCTCTGCCATCTTGATGTTGCGCGAACCGATTGCCCGCTTTAAATTTCCTGAAATCGCATTCTGGTCGCCGCCGAGCATGACGAGGACTCGTTCCCCCGTATCCACTTGAAAGATGAGCGTCTTCACGGCTTGCCGCTCCGAGAAGCCCAGCGCGTGCGCCACATTTGCCGCGCCTTTCTCGGTCTGCGGCGAGAAACTTTGGGCTTCGTAGGGAATGTTGTTTTTGTCCAGATAAAGGTGGGAGGGGAGTTTCATGTTTCTTGATTCACTTTCGAGATGATGCGAGATAGATTCCTGTCAGAATGAAAACGCCGCCGACGATGGTTGCAACACCTGGGGTTTCCTTCAAAATGAAGAATGCCAGGATGGCGGAGCCGATGGGTTCGCCCAGCGTGGTGACGGCAACCAGCGCGGCGGGGAGATATTTCAACGCCCAATTATACGTGGAGTGTCCGACCAGTTGGGGCAGCGCCGCCAGCAGGAAGATCCAGCCGTAGGTTTTTGGCGCGTACCCAAATGGAGAGTCTCCCGCCGCAAACATGATGCCGATCAATACAATTGCCGCAAATCCATACACCATAAAAATGTACGGGATCAGGGAAATGTTCGCCCGTAGTTTCCTGCCGATGATGAGGTAGCCGGTCACTGTCCAAGCGCCAGCCAGCGCCAGAAAATTGCCGAACATGGCGCGTCCCTGTAAAACATCTTGCAGGGCAGGGCAGGATAATCCGGCATCCCAAACACAGGCGTCGGACAACCCGATGATGGTTCCGCCGAGAAGCGAAAGTCCCAGCCCGACGAGCGCTGTCTTTGCCAGACGTTCATTCAACAATACGGGGGAGAGCAGCGCCACCCAAAGCGGACCGGTGCTGACGAAGACCACCGAGCTCGCCACGCTGGTATATTCGAGCGATGAAATCCATGTGGCGAAATGCAGGGCAAGGAAAATACCCGAGAACAGCCCCGCCAGAATCTCAGTCCGCGTGAAGTGTTTCAATTCTTCGCGGTGTTTGACGAGGGCAACCGGCGTAAGGATGATTGTCGCGAACGTCAGGCGCAGGGCGGCAATCACCAGCGAAGGCGCGCCGTCGATTTGTGCAAAACGAATGAAGATGCTCGCAGTAGATACTGCAAGTATGGCAATCAAGATCGCGAATGGCAGCAAGAGTTGGGGACGTTGATTCATAATGGGTCAGAGTTTACCGCAACTGACAACTTGTGTGGAATCTTGTCATTCAGTGCAAGATATGCTAGTATGCTGTTAAGTCGTCATCAAAAAGGAGATGTGTAAAATGTCCAGCATGAAAAAAGAAATTGCAGGGTTGGTTACGAAAAAAGTGGGAATCCCCGCCGATAAGGCGGAGCAGGCTGTCGAGGTGGTCTTGAATTTTGTCAAACAGAAACTGCCGCCTGCGGTTGCGGGTCAGGTGGATGCTGTCCTTGAAGGAAATGTTGACCTGAGTGATGGCATTGGTCTTGACGATGCGGCCG
>CAILWD010000072.1 GCA_903837815.1 uncultured Chloroflexota bacterium
AGACCTCCGAAGTCTCCAAGACTTCGGAGGTCTAAAACAGCAGGCAATTCAATTCCTGCGCTGGTCGCTGGCTGTGATTTGGATTCCTGCCGCGTTTCTCGTCTGGCGGATTTTCTTCTTCGAGAGCGAACGCGGCGCGACAGATTTGGACATGCAGTTCGATGGCGTCTTTTCATCCCCGCTGGACTTCGCTCGAAGCTGGCTGCTGACCCTGATCAACGACTCCACCGAAACTTTATTTTCAGCGTGGGTCGTTCCCTTGCAGCGTCTCAGCCTCCGCATGAGCAATGCCGACTGGCTGGCAGGGCTGGCAATCTCCGCGCTGGCGCTGGTTGCGGTTTGGGTCGCTTTCAGCCTGCAACAAAAATTCGAGAAAAACGAATCAGATCGCCTTGAGCCTGTCGAAGGGGCGAACTGGCAGGGGCGGATGATTCTGCTCGGGCTGGGACTCGTCCTCTTCGGGCTGCTCCCCGTCATCCTCGTCGGGCGCTCCGTCGATTTCAAAAGTTTTTCGCGCTACACCATGATTGCCTCCGCTGGCGCGGCATTCCTGTGGACGGCGGCGCTGGGGTTCATCTCAAATGCCCGCCTTCGTACCGCCTTGTTGAGCCTGTTAATTCTTTCCGCGTCGTTGACTCATTATGCCAATGGGCTGGCGTATGCCCGCGATTTCGAAGCGGTGAAAAATTTTTGGTGGCAGGTCAGTTGGCGCATTCCGCAAATGGAAAAAGGCACGACGCTGGTGGCAAATTATCCCGCGCTGGTGGAAGAGGACTATTTCATTTGGGGGCCCGCAAACTTGATTTACCAGCCCGAGTCGGCGAATGAAAAATATGTGCAACCCGCAATTTACGCCGCGCTCTTGAACGAGGAGACGATTGCCAGCGTGCAGTCGAAGCAGCCGCAGAATTTCTCCAACCGGCGCGGAATCCGCACCTACAAAAATTATCGCAACATTCTTGTTTTGTCACAGCCGACGCCGTCATCCTGTGTGCAGGTGATTGACGGCCAGCGGATTGAGTTATCTTCTTCTGAAGATGAGCGGGTGAAGGCGATTGCGTCTTTTTCCGAAGTCGAGCACATCCTCACTTCCGAGGCTTTTCGTACACCCCCCGCCACCCCTTTTGGCGCAGAGCCGCCTCACGGCTGGTGTTATTTTTATCAGAAGGCTGCGCTTGCCCGTCAGATGGGGGATTGGCAGGAAGCCGCGCGGCTCGGCGATGAAGCGCTTGCCCTCGGCTTTTCCGCCGGCGATGAAATCGAGTGGATGCCTTTCCTGCAAGCCTATGCCCTGCTGGATGATTCCGCCCGCGTTGGGGAACTTGCCCCCTTGCTAACCTCGGATTTGGTCGCCGCCCATCAAGCCTGTCAATCGCTGACGGCTTTGCCGCTCTCCACCGCGATGGAGAATCAGGTCAGTAAACTTTTCTGCGGATAAATAACATCCCCCATCCTTGAGAACGAACAGTCAAATTGCGTTGCGCCCTCGAACCCAGGAATTGGGCTTGTTTTCCATTTGACAGGGAATATTTTCTGTGCGAGAATTCAGAAAATGAATTCTCGCGCCATCAAAAAACAGGAATACGATCTTCTCAATGAAATCGCCAATGACTCGCTGGTCACTCAGGCAAATCTATCTCACCAGCTTGGGATGGCTGTTGGCAGTGTTAACTGGTACATTAAACGGCTTGTCAAACGTGGATGGATTAAAGTCTCGCACCTTAGCGGCACACGCCTGAAATATGACCTAACTCCGGACGGGATGTCGGTATTTACCCAACGCGCTCTATTGTATGCCCGTGATTCCTTGAAGGTGTATGGCAGTTTGCGAAAAAAGGCAAAGGCTCTGGCGCAGGAACTCAAACAAAAGGGGGTCCAGCAGGTTTATCTGGAAGGGCAGGATGAAATGTCTGATATTTTGCGGCTGACTTGCATCGAAGCTGGCATACACATTAGTGAGACGCCCAATGATATTATCCTGAAGTTCGATGATCAGGAATATCGCGCGGTTTCAAATCTTTCAAACTGATATCGATCCAGCAGAATCATCAAAGGGAATGTATGTCGAAGAATTTTGCCATCATCGGCGTTGGAGGTTACATTGCCCCCCGCCATTTGCGCGCGATCCGCGATACCGGCAGCAAACTGATTGCCGCGGTGGATCCCAAGGACTCTGTGGGGGTGTTGGACCAGTACTCCTATGAAATAAAATTTTTCACCGAGATAGAGCGTTTTGACCGCCACCTCGAAAAACTGCGCCGGGGGCCGGAGGAAAACCGTGTCAACTACGTTTCCATTTGCTCGCCCAATTACCTGCACGATGCGCACTGCCGCCTTGCCCTGCGTGTGGGAGCAGATGCGATCTGCGAAAAGCCGCTGGTCATCAACCCCTGGAACTTCAATGCCCTCGAAGAACTGGAAGGGGAGACAAAACACAGCATCCACACCATCCTTCAATTGCGGGTACACCCGGCGCTTATCAAGTTGCGCGAAGACTTGCAGCAGGCAAAGGGGATGCATGACGTGGAACTAACCTACATCACCAGCCGCGGGCCCTGGTATCAGGTCTCATGGAAGGGGCAGGCGGATAAGTCGGGAGGCGTGGCAACCAATATCGGGGTTCACTTCTTCGACTTGCTCCTCTGGCTCTTCGGTTCCACACAAGGCATAAAAGTCTATCACGCCGACGAGAGTCGCATGTCAGGCTTTATCGAACTGGAACATGCGCGAGTCAGGTGGTTCCTCTCGGTGGACAAGGACGACCTGCCCGATGCGGCAAAGGCAGGTGGAAAGACAACCTATCGTTCCATCACTGTGGATGGGAAGGAAATCGAATTTTCAGAAGGCTTTACCGATCTTCATACCCGCGTGTATGAAGAGACCCTGGCCGGGCGAGGTTTTGGCATCAAGGACGCCCGTCCCTCGATTGAGTTAACGTATGCCATTCGCGCCGCCAAACTGTCTCCAATGGATGGGTTGATCCATCCATTCCTGAAACGATAATCCTTCACGCGCGGGATATGTCTGCGGTCGTCCCGACGCTGTGCTGTTTTTTTGGGGGGTATTTTTCTCGTATAATAGGCATTATGGTAAATAACCCACAGGTTGCGCAGAGCAGGCAGATTGGAAAAAAATTCAAGAGAGAAATCTGCGAAAATCTGTGGGTAAACAACCTGCCAATGCTTATTATCGATAAAGCCTGATATCAGCCAGATAATAGCGTGTTGCCATCCACTTTCTTTGGAAGGGAGATTGGTGGCTGCGCATAAAAATAACAATCCCGATCTTCCAGTTTTTATAAAGGAAATCCATGCCTGACTATTTTGTTCATGAATCCAGTTATGTCGATGAAGGCGTTGAAATCGGTGTGGGGACCAAGATTTGGCACTTTTGCCACATTATGACGGGGGCGCGCATTGGCGGGCGTTGCAATATTGGGCAGAATGTGCTTGTCTCCCCCGATGTCACGCTGGGGAATAACGTTAAGATTCAGAATAATGTTTCCCTCTATACCGGCGTAATCGTGGAAGATGATGTCTTTCTTGGCCCGTCCATGGTATTTACCAATGTCGTCAACCCGCGCAGCCATGTCAA
This sequence comes from uncultured Chloroflexota bacterium, assembly GCA_903837815.1. GTDB lineage: Bacteria > Chloroflexota > Anaerolineae > Anaerolineales > Villigracilaceae > Villigracilis. The sequence goes on from CAILWD010000072.1 coordinate 3,595, forward strand.
CCGCAAAGATCAATACAAAAAAACCCTGGTGCGCAGGGGCGCGTCTATTGGCGCAAATGCCACAATTGTTTGCGGCGTGACGCTGGGAACATACTGTTTTGTGGGCGCAGGTTCGGTGGTTACGCGGGACGTCCCCGATTATGCGCTGGTTTATGGCTCCCCCGCCCGCCTGCGCGGATGGATGTGCCAGTGCGGCGAACAACTAACCTTTGAAGGGGAGCGCGCAGTTTGCCGGGCTTGCGGCGACGCCTATCGAAAACAGGGCGACGCCGTCAGGCCGGAAGGAGATGCGAAATGATTCCGCTGGTTGATCTTACGGCGCAATACCATTCGATCAAAGACGAGATCGACGCGGCGGTTCTCGCCACTCTCGAGTCGGGGCATTTTATTCTAGGCCCCCAGGTTACAAAGTTCGAAGAGAGCGTTGCTTCCTACCTGGGAGTGCGACATGCAGTCGGGCTTGCCTCCGGCACCGACGCGCTGGTAATCGCCATGCGCGCCTTGAACATTGGTGCGGGCGATGAAGTGATCATTCCTGCTTATACATTTTTTGCCACTGCCGGCGCTGTGATGACGGTGGGGGCGACTCCCGTTTTTGTGGATATCGACCCGCAGAGTTACCAGATCGATGTGATGAAAATCAGGCAGGCAATCACGCCGAAAACGAAGGCGATCATCCCCGTGCATCTATACGGTCACCCCGCTGAAATGGACCCCATTCTTGAAATTGCCCGCGAGCGCAAATTGAAGGTCATCGAAGATAACGCCCAGGGTTTCGGAGCCGAATACAAAGGCAAAAAGACCGCAACTTTTGGCGACATCGGCAGCCTGAGTTTCTTCCCGACCAAAAACCTCGGCGCCTTTGGCGATGCCGGAATGGCGGTCACAAACGACGCCGCGCTGGCAGAACGAATGCGAATGCTGCGGACGCATGGTTGGAAAAAGAAATACTACTCAGAGGAATTGGGTTATAACAGCCGCATCGACGCGCTGCAAGCCGCCATCCTCCAGGTAAAACTTCCGCACACGGATTCGTGGAACCGGAAGCGCCGCGAACTCGCCCACCGCTACAGCGAAAAACTTGCTTCCAAGCTGGTTGTTCCTGTGGAGCGCGAATGGGGAAAACATGTTTATCATTTGTACATTGCGCGTTCCGCAAAACGCGAAGCATTGCAGGCTTTCCTTAAACAGAGAGGAATTGCCTCCGAGGTGTACTATCCCCTGCCTCCACACCTGTCAATCCCCTGCCGAAAATTCGGCTACAAGGAAGGCGATTTCCCGCACGCGGAGCAGGCATCACGCGAAACCTTTGCGCTCCCACTCTATCCCGAACTGACCCATACCCAACAGGATGAAATTATTGCAGCGGTGTTGGACGCGGAGCGCGTTGCATAGCAGGCGGCCGGATAGAATGAACAGAACGACCATCGAAAACAACCTTCTTAAAGTGTTCCTCCCGGCGTTACTGGCGGTAATCCTCTACCGTGCCAGCGGAGAATTTTACGAAATTGCGTGGGGGACGGGAACATGGCGGGGCGAATTTTCCCGCTCGTGGGCGGTTTTGTACTACGCCTTTGCCGCGTTCTGCGTTCTTGTTTTTTCCTGCGCGACGCTGCTTATATGGCGCCCAGATTTCTTCAACCCAATTACCCGCCGATTCATCTCAATTCGGGAACGGATGGGCGCATCCCGCTGGTTATTGTGGATCCTTCTCCTCGTGTTGCCGGTCTGGTTTTTTCAATACACAGCAATGGGATTCGTGTTCCAAAAATTCCACATCCGCCTCCTGATCTGGGTTGCGGTTGTTTGCCTGATGACCATCCTCGCCTCGAAACAGGGCCAATTGGCGGGTTGGAATGAATTCCTTGCGTCGCTCATTTTGACCTCCAGCGCATTTTCGATTGCGGCCTCACTGAAATATGTGAACGGCTATCCGTTCTCGTTTGGATGGTCCGAGGGCAACCGTCTTTGGGATTATTCCATCCTCTTTGGCAGAGACAGGTATATTTACCCCGCCGACAAGGATATCCCCGTCCTGCTTGACCTGGGACGCAGCCTGACTGGCGGACTTCCCTTTCTCTTTCCAGGGACGGGCATTGTTGCGGCGCGATTGTGGGTGGGGCTTATGCTCATCCTCCCGTATCTATTACTTGGCATCGCCCTGTTTCGCGCCGAATTCAAAAACAAGACCGCATGGTTCCTGCTGGTCTTATGGACCTTCCTTTTTCTCAAGCAAGGTCCCATCCATGCCCCTCTGGTGGTGAGCGCGGCGCTGGTTGCTCTGGCGTGGCGTTCTCCGCTCTGGATGGCTGCGCTCTTGTTGCTTGGCTCGGGCTACCTGACCGCGTA
>CAILWD010000073.1 GCA_903837815.1 uncultured Chloroflexota bacterium
ATCGACTTCAACGGCATCCTGCGCCAAATTGGCGCGGAAGTTCTGCACTAAAAAAATTACTTCGCGCTGGGCGAAGTCGAAGCGCCTTGCAATATGTCCTTCGGCTTCGCTCAGAACGAAACCTTCAACCTTACCATGAGCAAAAATCAACTACTCGAATTCTACGATGAACTCGATGATTCTGTCCTGGAAGAAACGCCTGCTTCGCAAAAGCAGGTCTTCCAAAAACGCGAGTCGAAAAAACAAGTGGCGGACGCAAAGCTCTTCGTCCGCGCCCAGGAGATTTCGCGCGAATTCAAATTCACCTACAAAGCCGCCCGTTTCGAGGAAGCGTGGCTGCTCGATTCACTGGTTCAAATTGCCGAACACCAGTGGATTTCGGATGTGCTGCGCAAGGTCAAGGGCGGCAAGGAGGCTTCGGTCTATCTTTGCACCCCTGGCGCGGCGGCGGCTGCGCGTTCGTTTCTGCTGGCGGCAAAGGTTTATCGTCCGCGCATGTTGCGCAATCTCAAGAACGACTCCCAATATCGGGCGGGACGCGAAGATTTGGATGAAAGCGGCAATGTCATTATTGATGATGGTACGCTCCACGCCATGAAAAAACGTACCGCCTTCGGTGAAGAAGTCAGGCATCAATCGTGGATTGCCTACGAATTTACCACGCTGGAGACTTTGCACGCGGCTGGAGCGGACGTTCCCAAGCCTTATGTGATGGAGAAGAACGCCATCCTGATGGAATACATCGGCGACAAGTCAACTCCCGCGTCGATTCTCAATGCTGTGAATCTTGATCCCGACGAAGCCCAGCCGCTTTTCGAGCGCGTCGTCTGCAACATTGACCTGATGTTGACGCATGATCGCATCCACGGCGATCTCTCGGCTTACAACATCCTCTACTGGAACGGCAACATTACGCTGATTGACTTCCCGCAGGTGGTGATTCCCAGTTCCAATCCCGCGTCGTGGAACATCTTCCTGCGTGACCTGACTCGCATCTGCCAGTATTTCTCGGCGCAGGGGGTGACTTGCGACGCCCGCGCCATCGCCGTCGACCTGTGGACTTCGCACGGGCATAAGATTGTGCAGGAAGTCCATCCGAAGTATCTCGACCCTGAGAAAGTGGAAGACAGGCAGGTGTGGAAGGAAGTAACGAGAAAGAAGTAAAAGGACTTCCAGGAAAGTGTTTTGAAAATATTGAGCCGTCGCTACGTCATGTCATTCTGAGCCACAAAGCGGCGAAGAATCTCAACTTTTGTTGCAAAATCTGGTTGAATTAAATTTTTGCACGATCACTCCAAAAAAGTGGCGGGCGCGTCAGGCAGCAGCACAGGTAGTTTAAATGTTGCTCTGGTCTCTGTTCAAGGGCAGCGAATTACGCCCTGCGCCCACAGGCAGCCGCCACAGGTAAGTTCGGTGTTGCCCAAACAATCTTCGGCGTTGGCGGTGGAAAGTTCGCAGCCGCTGCAAAATGTACAGGGTGAGAAATCAAAGCGCTGGATGCGTTTCCGCAAGTCGGCATATTTTGTGTCCCGCCAAATTTCGAGCAAATTCCTTTCGAGAATATTACCCAGTATATGTGCCTGTGAGCCGCGCATTTGTTTCCCAAAATAATTCTGGTTGGTATGCAGCAACGGCAGGCACGGACACACACTTCCGTCCCAGCGAATGGCGGCGCTTCCCTGCTCGATGAACGGACACGAATCCACTGCACGGTTGACCTCGTAGCCAGCCAGTTCCAGCCGATATTTTCGGGCAAAGATATCTGAAAGCACGTCTTTTGTGAGGTTGTCCCAATCCATGCGTGGCAGGTTAACCAATGGAATGGACGTGGATAGGCGCGTGGCAGTATTATGCACTGTACGTTTGTAAAGAACCTGCTCAAGAAGTTCGGGTGTGTGCGCCAATACGTTGCTGATGGAAAATTGTTTTGCGCCCAGGCTGATTCCCAGTTGCAAGACTTCGGGTAAATCGCCGACGTTGTCCTTCATGGCGACGAAGGCTATGCCGAGATTGGGCTTGGTGTTGTCGATGTCGGTGGCTTTGTAGCGGATACGGCGCAGGGTTTTCAAGTTTTCGATTACCTGAGGCAGCGACGAACCCAGCCGCACGTCTGCGTAGCTTTCCGGGGAGGAGCCATCCAACGAGACCCACAGCACATCCAACCCCGCGCGGATGAACTGAAGCGAGCGTTCCTCCGTCAGCAGCAGCCCGTTGGTAATCAACTCGACCCTGGCGCCCAGAGCCTTAATCCTTGTAATCCAGTCGATGAGTTTATGATGAATCAGAGGTTCGCCGTATCCGCCGAAGAAAACCGTAGGCAGCGGAGACATTTCCTTCAAGGTTTCAAAGAAGCGCTCGAAGATTTGGTCGCTCATTTTGCCGGGTGGTTCGCCCCATACATTTCTCATGCAGGTGATGCAGTCAAGGTTGCAAAGGTTGGTTACCTCGATGTAAACCTTTGCCAGATGTGTGATGGGTCTCAACAACCTGATTTCATTGCTGCTTTCATCTAACTGGATTTCGATGCCGGGCTCGATGCCAAAGCGCGATGCAATTTCGGGCGGGAAAACCAGCCGCCCCTGTTCATCTACATGGGTTTTTATGAGTTTCTTCTGGTTCATGGATTTCGCCTAACCCCCAATTTGCGCCATGCGGCGGGATTCGGGATAGTGTTGCAGGAACAACTCGTGTCCCTCGGGTTTGGCGTCCACTGCCTTTTGGAATAATGGGAGAAGCGCTTTACCTGTGTACAATGCGCCCCGCAGGTTGACTTCACTGTCCAGTAAAAGACAGGGACGCAGATGACCATCTGCGGTGAGGCGCAGGCGGTTGCATTGCTGACAAAAATGCTCGCCAAGCGGAGAAATAAATCCAATTGTTCCCAATGCGCCGGGAATACGAAACGTGCGGGCGGGACCGTTGCCGATCGGAGGAGGCACAGGTTCAAGGCGTAGTCCTGAGCCAGTCGAAGGGTCAAAGGTTGAAAGTCGCGCTTGCATGTCTTGAACTGAGATGTAACGGGCGGGCAGTGATGGAAAATCAGCGCCCCAATCCTGGGCATTACCCACAGGCATCAATTCGATAAAGCGCATGTGCCAGGGATTCTCAATTGTCAGCCGCGCCAGGGCGGGTAATTCGTCAGCGTTGAGTCCGTTCACGACAACGGTGTTCAGCTTGAGGGGCGCGAGTCCCGCTTTCTCGGCGGCGACAATTCCACGCCAGAGGCGGTCAATATCCCCGCCACGTGTGATCCGCTTGAACTTGTCCGCATTCAACGTATCGAGGCTGATGTTCACGCGCTTCAAACCTGCCTCTGCCAGCGGACGGGCGAGCTTTTCGAGAAGCATGGCGTTTGTTGTCAGGCTGACTTCTTCGATGCCGGGCTGGGAGGCAATGCGCTCCACGATTTCAATGATGTGCGGGTAAACAAGCGGTTCGCCGCCCGTGAGGCGGATGCGCTTTATCCCAAGTTGCGCGGCAATTTCTGTGATGCGGGTGATTTCTTCCGCCGAAAGTTGTTTTTCGCGCTCCTGCCATTGAATGCCTTTTTCCGGCAGGCAATACACACAGCGTAGATTGCAGCGGTCGGTGACTGAGATGCGCAGATAGGTGATGGGACGTCCGAAGCGGTCGGTGAGGGTCATTTAGCCGCCGCCAACCTGGGGGAACATGCCTACCGCGTCGCCGTCTTTGAGGTTGGAATCAGGTTCAACGATGACATTATTGATAAATATGACATGCGTCTCTTCGATTGGAATTTTCAATTCATCAATCAGGTTGCGCACATTGGAGCCTGCCGGCAAGTCTACCTCGAATGCCGAGCCAAATTTTGCGCCGCTTTTGAAACGGGTAAGGGTTGCAAAGAGCTTCACGGTCACACGCATGGCTGATTCCTTCTTATACCAACTTGAAGATAAGATTTGCCGGGCTGTCGGCCGCCTGGGTTTGTGGCATTAATCCTGCCGCCACCTCGCTGTTCTTTCCACGCAATTTGAACCGCGCAAAACCAAGTTCCGATGTGCTTGGGTAGGGCACGTATTCCTCCAACTCCCAGCCATGATTCGGCGCTTCGCGCAGGTAAAACGCCTGTAAGGCTCCGATTCCGGCGCTGCCCGCATAGGCGCGCCATTGTGAAGGGGAGTCGATGTCAGATAGGATGTTTTCGGGGGCGACCGGTTGATAACCCGGCGGAAGGGGAATGCCTTCGGCGCTGGTTTCAATACCGCGGATCTGCTTTGGGAATTGCAGGCTCGAAACGATTTTGGTTGCAATTGGTTGAAATGTATCCCGCGTTTCCTTGGGGTGGTTTGCCATGAAATGAATCACGCGGAAATCATGCATGAGGATGCCAGTCCAGAGACGGCGGTTATCCTTTTTAGGCAATACGATTTCGGCTTCCAACCCGCTGGCTTGACCAATCTTCCACGGCGCAGAGCCAACCTGTTTTGCGCCCATCATACCGGCCAGCATTCCAATATGTCGCTGCCACAAGGGTTCGATGGGTTTGGCTTCCCAGTTCCACTCGCCGCGCACCATGAGTTGTCCGGCGTCCGCGCCGTCGTAGGTCAGGTCAAGAGCGTCTGCAGTCGCAACGAAGGCATCTGAATCCTGCACAGGTTGGCAAAGCCAGTCGTCTGGGTGGGTCAATTCATATCCCCAGAGGATGTTTTGAAATACTGTCATGGGATAAATTTTTCGGGCGCGGTCATCTTGCCGCGCCCGAAATCAATTTGGGGTCGGAATATCAGGCTGGCTGTCCTTCATGCACCCAGCCAAAGACGGAGTCGAGCTGCTCGTCCGTGATTGTCCACTTGACGTTGTGCGGCGGCAGGCTTTCTTCGCGCATGAATTCGGGTGGGCGGTCATCTTCGGCAGTGAAGCCGGCTTTCTCATTGAAGAGGCGTTCCATCTTCAGGATTTCCTTGCCGATGGGAACCACATCTGCGCCGGTGATGTTTAGCCCGGTGACGCCCGCAACCGATTCTGCCATCCCTTCCCAGCCTTTCGCAATATCGAGGATGGGGAATGCGATGAACAGACAGTAGCCGGTGCTGTCGATGAAGGCTGTGGCAGCCTGGAAGGTGAGCGATAACTCAGCTTTGCCTTCATCTGACAGTGGATCCAATTTCCCGCTGACGCCCGCAATTTCAGGCGCGATGGTGTAGCCGGCGGTGTGGTCGGCGCCCATCGGGGTGGTGGCGTACGTGACGCCGATGCCTTTGACTGCGCGCGGTTCGTAGGCGGGCATGGATTGTCCCTTGACGGTTGGAACGCGGCTCACGCCGAAGGCTTTGGCTGTGGCTTCGACGCCCTGTCCGAGAATACGGCCAAGCGGCGTGCCTTTACGAATTTCATCGAAGGTCTTGAAGGCGCCTTCCGCGTCGCCGAATTCGAGCAAGCCGCCTTCCATTGCAATGGCGACCGTGTTGCCGGCTTCGATGGTATCCAAGCCGATGTCGTTGCATTCGCGAGTCATCTTTGCGATGAATTCCAGGTCTTCAATGCCGCAGTTCGCGCCCATCGCCCAGGTGGTTTCGTATTCGATACAGGAAACAATCGCCTCGCCTGAAGCATCCGGGTAGATGTTGGAGCATTTGATGATACAGCCGGGATGACAGCCGTGTCCCATCGTCCCTTCGCCGCCGCGTTTTTCACAGACTTCGGCAATTGCCTCGCCCGAAATCTTCGCCGCCGCTTCAAATTGACCGGCGCTGAAATTGCGGGTGGGCAGCCCGCCTGCTTCGTTGAGGATGTTGACCAAAACGGCTGTGCCAAAGGCGTTGAGTCCACCGCCTTTCTTTGTTAATCCATGCTCTTGGATGGACTCGGTCAGTTTCTTGCGCCCCTGTTTGAAGAGATCCTGGTTGGCAATTTCGACGCCCGGTCCGCCTTCATCCACGATGACCATGGCTTTTACGCCGCGCACTGCCATTACTGCACCCAATCCGCCGCGCCCGGCGTAGCGTCCCGGCTTGTTTTCAGGGTCGTTGACCGAGATGCCGGCGTTGGAAAGTTTCATCTCGCCAGCCTGCCCAATTCCAATGACCGCGGTCTTTGGATATTTCTTCCAAAGGAGTTCGTCCACTTCGTACATGCCCTTGCCCATCAGGTCGGAGGCTGATTCGAACTTTACGCCGTCTTTGCTGACGACGAGGGTGTACCATGATCCTTTGGCGGGTGTGCCTTCCACGATAATGGCTGCCAGCCCGAGTTTTGCGATCATCTGGCTGCTCAAGCCACCGGCGTTGGATTCCTTAATTCCGCCGGTGAGAGGGCTTTTCGCGCCGAATGAGGTGCGTCCGCTGCTGGGGGCTGCCGGCGAGCCAGACACCCAGCCGGGCGCGATAACGACCTTGTTATTCGGTCCAAGCGGGTGGCACATCGGGTCGATTTCGTCGCAAACAATTGACGTCGTCAGCCCGCGCCCCGCCCAACGCGCCCACTTTTCAGGGACAGGCTCGTAGGCTGCCTTCAGTTCGGTCATGTTGATTCTCAAGATTCTTTTTGCCATTGTAACGACTCCTTGTGTTAAAAACAAAGTTTTTTGAGCGCTGCCCTTTTCTATCGATAGGAATGGTGCATTGCGCCGTGTTCCTTTAGTGTTTCCTTCAATCCATCGGACATGGGAAGCCCGTCCCGATATTGATACGGGTATAAGCGGTCAACGGAAAATATCCCCACATGATCGCCTTCGTTGAGCAGTTCATTGGCGTTGGTGTTCACCCCCGGCACTTCGCAAAGCACGGCGTTGATGAACAGGTATCCCCTTTCATGGAGGGGAATGCCGAGTTTTTGCATTAGTTCGACCTTGCCCATGCCGTGTTCAATATCCACGGTCGTCTGGGCAACGTACTTTCCGTTGCCGAATCTCGCCAATGAACCGTATAAACTGACATTCACCTTTAACATATGCTTTGAGAAGTTTCGTACAAGTAGTATAGAACAGCGGGTAGATCATCTGTCTAACCCAAAGTACGGTCTTCCTTCCAGGAATAAAAAGACCGCCTATACTTTTGGCTAGGCGGTCTTCTTGCAATGACTGTCGAATGTAATTTTGCGGTTCGATGGGGAAAATGACGGCGGATGATTCTACGCGCTCAAACCATGCCGCCGGGCGAATCAACTTACATCAACGGGCGGCTTACCGTGACGCTTTGCCTGTCGTCCAGGTCGGATATGGTCAGGTATGCCATGGTCTGGTTTAACATCTGGTATACCACCTCGCCGAAGGTGATTGGTCCCGTGATATGACCCGTCCGTTTTCCCTCCAAACCGGAGTACAGGTAATTCAAAACGCAATTGCACGAAAAAGCGGGATGCCTGCTTAGTTGTGATGGAAGTTTTGCTGTAAACTGCTGAAAATAGTTTTCAATGGGGCTGGCATGTTTGTACGTGACGCCGGCAAAGACGGGCGCGTAGAGTCGTACTTCCTGTTTTCCGACATCCACACTTTGAAAACTGACGTTGACCATGGCGCCGAAGTAATCGGCAACCAGCGGGAGTCGCGTGTCCCACTGTTGACGAGTGACATATTCAGCAAAATTGGTTTTGACGCCGTTGATATAGGCGTCGCGCACGCTGAAGCCATCCTGTGGAAACGTGATTGCGTCGCCACTCCCTTGCTCGAATATATTGATATACCCTACTTCCGCGACCTGGCTGGGAGGCAGGGATGCGTGCATTACGACCGCGCCATCTTCCAGCATTTCCGGCGCCTGTCCGTTGAACACTTTGGGGTTGACCTTTTCCAGGTCGTCGAGGTGAACACCCGCAATCCAACCGATTAAAGGGCTGTGTCCGAAATCCTTGTATTGTGGCGCGCGCAAGGAGAACTCAAAGTGGGTTTTGGATAAGCAGGGCATGACGATTATGCTGAATCCGTTTTGAGCCGCATCGGTGTAAATACTGGCAAGCGTTTTCGGGTCATAGACCTTGATGGAGACATTCGAGACGGTCTCGGGTAATTCAGTGACATATATTTTTTGACGCGTGGACACCCCGCCCTCTTCGGTCATAAAATACGGAATCGATCCGCCGATCCAGTCGCCGGCGGGCAATACCTTTAGAAGGTTTTCGTCCCCAGCCAGCAGAAGTTTTTCGCCGCGTGTGATCTTTGCCTTGACTTCGATGATGTCGTACATGTACCCCTTCACAGGATATTGCCCGAAGATCAGTTTCAGATCGCGTTGGACGGAGGGCAGATCCAGGTTGCGCGCAAAGATATCGTGAAGCTCTTGCGCGCATTTTTGAATCGTCAGTGGGGAGGGGTCTCGATTCACTTGAAGTGATAAATAACCAAGCAGGAATTTTGTGGCAAGAAATTCGAAGGAATATGTGGCTTCGCCTGTAACAATATGTCTCCACGTCGGATGTGAGATTGGAGGAACGTTCACGAAACACCTCTTTCTTGTGACATCCTTTGAAATCGAGGAGGCACATTTATTGTTTTTTTTCTGGAAAGCCCTGATTTTACCCGACCTATCCCCGCTCTAGTACAGAAAATTCACATACTTTTATTTGTTCTTTGAGGCGGATATGTTTACCAGCCCCTCCCGTAATGCCAGTGATACAGCCTCCGCCCGGTTGGATACGTTCAGCTTGGCGAGGATGCGGGTTACATGGAACTTAACCGTGGATAGGCTGATCACCAGTTTGCGGGCGATTTCAGCATTGCTCCACCCACCTGCTATACCGGCAAGTACTTCCCTCTCCCGTGCCGAAAGTTTGTATTTGGACGTCTGCGCCGTGAGCGGGCGGCGTCCCCGGAGGAAGTCCTGTATCTCAGGCGAAATCGTCGACTTGCCGTTGCTTGCATCGCGGATGGCCTGGGTAAGCTCGATGGCAGAGACACTTTTCAGAAGAAAGCTTGCCGCTCCCGCATCCAGCATTTTTTGGATCATTTCAGGGTCATAGAAAGTGGTCAGCCCAATGATCTGGATTTTTGGAAAGTTGGAATGTATTTCGCGGGCGGCGCGTACCCCATCCATGACCGGCATCACCATATCCATTAAAACCACATCCGGCTTTTCTCGACTGCAAAGGTATATGGCTTCCTCGCCATTTGCCGCTTCACCGACCAGTTTCAGGTCTTCGAATGCGAGCAAAAAAAGCCGCAAGCCGCTGCGTACCATCACATGGTCGTCGACAATAATTACGCGAATCGAGCCTTTTTTCATGCGTATGCCTCTTTATTTACCGGGGTTGGTCCATTGCAACAAGATCTCAGTGCCCTTTTGCGGTTTGCTTTGGATGGACAGGGCGATCTGCAGGTTTGCGGTGCGCTCCTGCATAATTTCCAGCCCCAAATGCTTGCTCATTACAGATTTCGGGTCGAAGCCGTGTCCGTTGTCCCGAATGGACAGGGAAACGTATTCCGAAAACATTCTCGGCGTTCCCTTTCTTTTCTTCCTCGAAGCGGCTGCCATCAGAGACTTGATTTCAATATCCACCTTGTCTGCGCCGGAGTGTTTTGCCGCATTGTTCAGCGCTTCCTGGGCAATACGGTAAAAAGCCAGTTTAACCTCTGTCGGCAAAATTGCTTCGCCCTCGACGTGGACTTTTACCTGTGCGCGGATGCGCCCCGAAACGCCTTCTGCCAATTGTTTGATCAAATCCGCCAGCCCTACATCGCCCAGCCCGATGGGGCGCAGTTCCAGCAACAGGGTGCGCATTTCAGCAAGCGCTCCGTGCGTCAGTTTTCGCAGATCATCAAGCGCGCCTTTGGCTTCGGCTGAATTTTGTTCCCAGATGGTCGGCAGGACATCGGCGATCAGACTCGCAGAGAAGATGGTTTGGGTCACCGAATCGTGTAGTTCGCGCGCAAGGCGATTACGCTCGGCTGTGACAGCCTCCTCCTGCGCCTCTTCACGCAAGCGGGCATTTTCGATCGCAAGCGCGGTCTGATCGCAGAAGGATACAGCCAAATCTATATCTTCCTGCGTAAAAACACGTGGTTTGGCGTAATAAAGATTCAAGGCGCCCACAATATCCTGTTTGATGATAAGCGGCACCGAAAGCTCAGAACGAAAATCTCGCGACAAAATACCCAACAGCGTCATCATTTCAGGGCTGAGAGGTTGTACCAGCACATCCATGGCCTGATCGACGTTTATAACAGCAACGGGCTTGCCCTGGTTTACGGCTTGCCCGGTGGGGCCCTGCCCCAGTATGACCGTGGAATGTGCCAGATACTCGTCGCTCAAGCCATGCGAAGACTGTATTTTGAGCAGGTTGGTCTCCGGCTGCAGACGATAGATTGCCACGGCATCCGCCTCCAACAAACGGCTGGCGTATAGTGTGATGTAATCCAGAATGGCATTGAGCGGCTTGTTGGAATTCAAAACCGCGAGAATGCCGCGCAGCCCTTCGGCTATGTCGCGGCGGCGTTCTCTTTCCTGGAGTTGTTCATTTATGGTCTCGGGCATCATGGAAAAACCTCGACTGGTTTTTTCAATTTTACTTTGTAAATCTCGAAAATGCGACGCATAAACCGAATTTTTTATGGCGGCAACGCCGATCTACCACTCTTTCAAAAAATCTTTCACGCTTTCGTCAACTGTTTTCTTTTGATTTGCTGCGGCGTTCCTGCCTGCTTTAACACACCGCCAATGCTCACCGATGCGGTCGCCCATTTGCGCGGCTTCTTTGAGGTTGTAGGCGACAAAACCGTCGTGCGGTGTTCCTGCGCCAGTGGCAGTAGATGAAGGCGTCCAGGTCGCCATCTTTATTCAGATTGCCCAAAGCCACAGCGTAAGCGTTAGTGTATCCTGGAGGCTTCACCTTATTCAACATCCGCTTCATCAATTCTCGAGCGTTCTCTTCCTCGGTTGCGTTCAGTATGGTTAGTCTAAACCGCAATGGTCTTCACGAATTTTCGCTAATTGGTTTTTGATTCACGCAGATGGGCGGGACTCTCCGTGAGTTTTGCGTAAGCCCGGAAAGTTTTATATCAAAAAGGCGGCGGGCGATATCTTTGTTAAGATTTGGTGTATAATGCCAGAACCTTAACAGAAAGTAATTTGCTGTTTTGAAACTGTCAGGGTATCTTTATTAGGAAACAGGTATTTTCGATCATCTACTCATGAAGACCACAACACTCCTGGTCATCGAAGGCCGCCACGCAGAAGTCCCTTCTTTTGCAGCCGATTTGCAGAAGAAGGGATTTGATGTGCATATTGCCCAGAACGGCAGCCAGGCGGTCTCGCGCCTCAAGGATGTCAGCCCAAGCCTGGTGGTAATCAATGCCGCCACGCTGCGCAGTACTGGTTTGCGAATCTGCCAGTCCATCCGCGAGAACGACCCCAAACTGCCCATCATTCTCATCCTCGAGGTCGGCAGCGACGCCGTCAATAAGGATGTGGCGGACTCGGTGCTTGAGCTTCCATTTACCGTCCAGAAACTCGTCAACCGCATCAAACCGCTTTTGCCCGGCGACGGGAAGAACGTGATGCATGTCGGTCCTATTCGGCTTGACCTCGAAAAGCGCCGCGTGCGTTGTTTGGGCAAAAGTACAAAACTCACACCGCGCCTTGTAACCTTGTTAAATCTTTTGATGGAAAAACATGGGGAAGTGGTGGAGCGCGAACCGCTCTTCAAAAAGGTGTGGGAAACCAATTACACCGGCGATACCCGCACGCTGGATGTCCACATCTCGTGGCTGCGCCGCGCCATTGAACTTGACCCCGATAATCCAAAGTTTCTAAAAACGATTCGCGGCGTGGGATATCGGCTGGATATTTAGCTGAAACTCTTTTCCTTGAACCGTTACCAATCGGATGCAGGCTTTGCGTCCGATTTTTATTTTCAATTCGAGTGGAATCTCCCCGCCGCGTCTGTGACGTTGTGCCTGCGCCGCGCTCTTGAAGTTTTCCCCGTCCCAGTTTGGGTCGATCTCCCAAAAGTCCACATCAAGTGATGTATCAAGTCGAACAACATCCCTTTCGATATGCGCTTTGATTTTGTGTGATTCTGCAACTGCATGTTTGAGATTGGAATCGCGTTCAATCGAAACGACAGACTGGGCTTCAGCCAGCCTGTTGCGGGCAGTGTGAACGGCGCGGGGGGAGATGTCGCTGGTGATGAACTTGCGCCCGTTTTTTGCGGCGATCACGGCAGTTGTGCCCGAACCGCAGAAGAAGTCTGCGACCGTATCACCTTTGTTCGACGAGGCAAGGATGATGCGTTCCAGCAGGGCTTCGGGCTTCTGGGTGGGATAGCCGGTGCGCTCTCCATGCAGGCGGGCGACAACTGGGAAGTACCACCAGTCTTCGGGGACTTTGCCGCGTTCCAGGTCGGGGATTTTTCCAAAGCCTGCCTTGCGCGATGATTTGAAGGTGTTGATGGTGTTGGGGTTGTATGGTTCGCGGACGGCATCTGCGTTGAAGACGTAGTCTTTGTTCTTTGCAAAACTTAAAATGGTGTCGTGTTTTCGGTTGAAGGCGGTGCGGATGGGCGACGGTCCGTGATAAGTCCAGATGATTTCGTTGATGAAGACGCCTTCGCTGCCGAAGAGTTCATCCAAAATCAGGCGGGCGTAGGCATCGGCGTGCCAGTCGAGGTGGAGGTATAAAGTCCCGTTTGGCGCGAGGAGGCGATACATCAAGGCAAGGCGTTCGTAGAGAAATTGCAGGTATTCGTCGAGGTCTGTCCACGAGTCTTGGTAGCCTTCGGCGAGTTTCCATTCATCGGGTTTGCGCGAGTCTTCGCCGCGCCCGATGCGGGCAGAGAATTTTCGGTTGGTGAAGAATGGGGGATCGGCGTAGATCAGGTTGATTTTGCCTTCGTATTCAGGCAATAATGTAGATATCACTGCGAGATTATTACCGTGAATCAGCCTGCCAGTGGGCTGCGCGTCGGGGTAGCCGAATCCGTTCGGGTGGAGAATCGCTTTCCGAATGAGTGAAGCAGGCTGGGGCGGGGGGAGGGTTTTTCCCTTCCAGTGGAGTGAAGGCATAGCGAAGCGTATCCTTTAGGATGTGGGGAGGAAAATTTCCGGGCTGGGATTTGGCTTGAGAGCAGACGTCTACAAGAAGTTAGTAGTGAATCTCGACAGGGGTGCCGTGTCCGCGATGGTTGGAGATGATGCCGGCGGCGTGCCCGGGGTTTGCCCAGCGGAAGATCCAGTTGGCTTCGTGGGTGCGCATGTTGATGCAGCCGTGACTCATTTCCTGCCCGAAGTTTTCGTGCCAGTAGGTGCCGTGGAAGGCGTGCCCCGCTGTGGGTTTGCCGATGGGGGCGATGAAGGATGTCCACGGGACGCCGGGCAGGACGTAGCCGGTTTCGTCGGCGAGCAGGTTGCCGCCCTGACCGATGTTGAAGTAGCTGTATCCCATGTGTTTGGAGGGCATTTTTTCGACGACGGTGAATTTGCCGTTGGGTGTGGTGGTGGAGAGTCCTTTTTCGCCGCTCAAGCCGCCGCCGCGAATCCCGGTGGAGACGTTGGTCTGGAATACCGGTTTGCCGTATTCATAGGCGATGAGCATTTGCGTGCTGAGGTTGACTTCGATGAGTTTGTCTTCGACGGGGACTTCGGGCGAGATGGGGTCGTAGATGTCTCCGGGGAAGATGCGCATGTGTATGGCTGGCACGTGGTAGGGCACATTGGAATCCAGTTCATCGTGGATGCGGTACCAGGGTCCGTCGTAATCTGCCATTTCAGGACCTTCTTCTGTGGCTTCGACCCAGTGAACCGAGCCGTAGTATAGGGGCGGGTAACGGGTTTCCCAGCCGCGGGCTTTGGTGTACCAGTATGGATTCGTGAAGGGCACGGTGATTTCGGCCAGGGTGCGCTTTCCTTCGGTGATGTCTTGTGGCGATTGATAGATGGTTCTGACGCGGTGCAGGCGTCCGCGATGGAGGTAGCCGCCCCAGACGCGATACCAGACAGGGTTGTGGGTCGGCTCTTCTGCTGTGACTTGTTCGTACACATGGACGAGGTCGTCGCGATACCAGGTCTGGTAGATGCGGCTTTTGTCGTTCGGTTCCATGCGCACTGGCATTTCGGCTGTGGCAATGCGGACAACGAAACTATCGTCGAAGTCGGTGAGACCTGGCAGGAAGGGAGAGAATGCCAGCCCGCCGAGGGTCAGTCCGCTGAGCTTGAGGAAGTCGCGTCGGGTGAGTGGTTTCATGAGTAAAATTTTACACCAGATTGGTTAGGATTCGATGAGTTGGGAGATTCAGTGAGGCGCTGATTCGGCGCGTCAGCGGGGTGGAAAAATTGGTTGTAGCCGCAAAGCTACTCACTTTTTGCCCGCCACTGAAAAACAGTTTGGAAAATTGTCATGTCTTTATAACGCCGTTTTTGATGGATGGGGTGATAATCAGGCCATGCCAGCCTGCCCTCCTCAATAGGTGATTTTCATGGAAGAAAAGAAGACAACCATTCTCGTTGTGGACGATGAGCCATCCATCCGGATGGGGCTTGCCGCAACCATTCGCCGCTACGGGTATGAAGTCATTACCGCCGTCAACGGAGACGATGGATTTCTCAAAGCAAGGCATTTTCTGCCTGATCTGATCGTTTCGGATGTGATGATGCCCGGTCTGAATGGATTCGAGATGAGACAGCAGATGAGCGCCGACCCCTTGCTGGTATCCATTCCCTTTATTTTTCTTACTGCCCGCACTACGAACGAAGACCGCGTGGCAGGAATCCGAGGCGGCGCGGATGATTATGTGACCAAACCCTTTGTCACCGAAGAATTGATTGCGCGCATCGAGGCCGTGTTGAGGCGCGTGAAAGCCGAACAGGAGCGGGGGCGCGAACAGGTAAAACAAGCGGCGCAGGATGAACTGGAAAAAATTCGCCGCGAAGTCCTGCAAAACTTTAGCCATGAACTGCGCACGCCGCTAGGCAATATTACAATGTCCCTCGACATGATGGTGGGAAACAAATTCAAGTCGGCAGAGGAACAGCAGGAATTCCTGCGGATTGCGCATTCCAGCGCCGACCGTCTCGAATCGCTGGTGGGGGATATCATCCTTTTATCTGACATCGATCGTGGGGAACTCAACCTGATGCGTCAGCCGATTGACATGGAACATCACATTCTGGCTCCGATTCGAAAGAGACTGGCGCGGTACGAGGAGAAAAAATTGAAATTTATCCATGAGGTTATTAAAATAGAAGGAGGAATCAAGGCTCCGCGCCGTGAGTTTGTCCATTCCCTTATGCATCTGGCGGATAACGCCTTCAAGTTCAGTCCGCAGGAGGGGACGGTAAAAGTGACCGTCACGCCCGGTGAGAATGGCGGCGCAACCATCACGATTCAAGATCAGGGCGCGGGGATTCCCGCTGACCTGCGCGAAAAGGTTTTCGAGCGCTTCTATCAGGTCAGTCAGGGAGATAATCGTCAATTTCAGGGATTGGGCGTCGGGTTGACCATTGCGCGGGCGGTGTTTTCCAGCCTGGGCGGCGGAGTAAAAATATTAGACTCAGCGTCAGGCTGTTGTGTGCAAGCCACCCTTTCAGACTTGCAATTGGAAGA
>CAILWD010000074.1 GCA_903837815.1 uncultured Chloroflexota bacterium
AAGAAACGCCTCAAGATGGTCGGCAATGTGGAAATCCCACAGGATGCTTTTATGGCGGTGTTGAAACTCGACGACGAGTAAAGAAAAACCAGCCACAGATTTCACTGATTTTCACGGAATAGTTAAAAAATCCGTGCTTATCTGTGTAATCTGTGGCGAAGTTGTTGTTAAAAATTATTAATCGCAAATCGTAAACTCCATGAAAGATATAAAAAAATGGCTCCCCGGCGCGCTCATCAGCCTTGCGTTGATTGGCGTGATTCTCTACTTTGTTGATTTCAGCAAAATGCTCGAAGCCCTGCGGCAGGCGAATTACGCACTGCTGGCTGTGGCGGGCGTTTCGGGCTTTTTATGGCTGATTGTCCGCGCAAAGGTTTGGCAGACGCTGTTGCGCGACAAGCCAACCTACGCCGATGTGTTTTTCACCGTAGGCGAAGGCTACCTGCTGAACAACTTTCTTCCCTTCCGCCTCGGCGAATTGGGACGCGCCTTCCTCCTCAGCCGCAAGTCGGGCGGGATGAAGTTCAGCGAGATTTTGCCGACCATCGTCATCGAGCGCGTGGTGGATTTGATTTTCTCCGCCATGATTTTTCTCTTCGCCCTGCCCTATGTGGTCAACGCCGAAAGTTCCTCGACGATGGGCTATGCCATCGGCGGGGTCATGCTCTTCGGGCTGGCGCTGATGTATATCCTTGCCCGCAATTCACAATGGGCGCTGGATGTCTTTCATAAACTCAGCGCGCGCCTTCCAATTTTGCAGAAAGTGGGCGGTTTCCTCGAATCGTTTTTGCAGGGGTTGAGCGTTCTCACAGACGGCTGGCTTTTCCTCCGCTTTTTGTTTTGGACGACGCTCAACTGGGGCATTGCGCTGGTCAATTACTACCTGATGACTCTTGCCTTTTTTCCGCAAGCCACCTGGATTTGGGGCGTCTTTGGGCTGGGCATGGCGGCGTTTGGCGGCGCAATTCCCTCCGCGCCGGGCGGGGTGGGAACGTTTGAAGGCGCGATTGTCTTTGCCCTGAGCCAGTTCACCCCCGACCAATCCACCGCGCTGATGGCGGCGCTGACCATGCGCCTGTACAACTACCTCAACAGCGGCGTGATTGGCGGTATCGGTCTGCTTCGTGAGGGGCAAACGCTTACGGGCGTGTACAGTCAGTTGATGGCGTTTCGGAAGAAGGAAGAATAAATTACAGTCTGTTGTGGCGGGGAGCGATAGCGACGAATCAATCTCCAGTCAGGCGGGTGGTTGCTTCGTCAGGCTGACGCCCTCCTCGCAACGACGGCAGAGGTCGTGAATGAAAAAAAATTATCTCATCACAGGCGGAGCCGGGTTTATCGGCTCTAATTATGTTTATCGGTTGTTGAAGCGCAGGGAGAACGTCACGATTTACGATAACCTCTCCCGCACCAAACGCAACATCGAATGGTTGAGAAAAGAATTCGGCGACGACTCGTTTCGGCTGGTCGTCGGGGATGTGCGCCAAGCCGACAGGATAACCGAATCAGCCGCCAGCGCGGATGTAATTGTCCATCTTGCAGGGCAGGTGGCGGTGACGACTTCGGTGGTCGATCCGCGTGATGATTTTGAATCCAACGCGCTGGGAACTTTCAATGTCTTGGAAGCCGCCCGCGCATCGGGACGGAATCCCATCTTTATTTATGCCTCCACAAACAAAGTCTATGGCGGCATGGAGGAAGTGGAACTGTTTGAAGAGCCAACCCGCTGGCGTTACAAGGATTTGATTCAGGGTTGCCCCGAAACCCAACCGCTCGATTTCCATTCCCCGTACGGTTGTTCCAAAGGCACAGGCGACCAATACGTCCGCGATTATTCACGCATCTACGATCTACGGTCTGTGGTCTATCGTCAGTCCTGCATTTACGGCACGCGCCAATTCGGCATCGAAGATCAGGGTTGGGTGGCGTGGTTCATCATTGCGGCGGTGACGGGCAAGCCGATCACCATCTACGGCGATGGCAAACAGGTGCGCGATATTCTCTTCGTGGATGACCTGCTCGACGCCTACGACCTCGCCGTCGAAAAAATCGACATTGCCAAAGGTCAGGTTTACAACCTCGGCGGCGGACCCCAAAACGTGATGTCCATTTGGGCGGAGTTCCAACCCAAGTTGGAGAAACTGCTCGGCAAGCCGCTGCATGTGGCTCGCGGCGACTGGCGTCCCGGCGACCAGCGCGTCTTCTACGCCGACATCCGCAAAGCGGAAAAGGAATTGGGCTGGAAACCAGCCGTCAACGTGGATGAAGGCGTGCAGAAATTATTCGATTGGGTGATGGAAAATAAAAATCTGTTTTAGCCAAAATAATTGGAGCCTTTCGTCCTGAGCGCAGTCGAAGGATATTACTTATGCGCGCTTCGACTACGCTCACACTGTCCCGACGCTCCTGCGGGAGCGCGAGGTAATTTTTTATGAAAATCCTAACCGTTCTCACTTATTACCGTCCGCATACAAGTGGACTGACCATCTACGCCGAACGCCTTGCCCGCGCCTTCG
>CAILWD010000075.1 GCA_903837815.1 uncultured Chloroflexota bacterium
CGTCTTCCTGATCTTCGCGCCAATTGACAACGAAAACACCATGATGTATCTGCGTCAATATCACAAAATGCAGATTCCCGTTTTGCGCCAGTTGTTTGAATTTTTCGGCGGACTGGGCAACCGTTATATTTTGAATCAGGATAAGCGCGTGGTCGTCACCCAGCGTCCGCCGCGACCTGATTTGAATATCGGCGAAATCCTGATCCCTGGAGATTATCCCATCGTGATGTATCGCAAGCGGCGGCTGGCGTTGATTGAGGACGGGAGAGAATCATTCCTTCAAAATACTCAACCTTCAAATTTGCAATTCCAATAAATCAAGACACGATTTATAATGAAGCCATGAAAAATCCGACCAAGATACTGGTCATTGACGATGACAGAAATTTGCTGCTCGTTCTGGCAGAAACCCTGAGACGCGAAGGATGGTATCAGGTTATGACAGCAGAGAATGGCAAACGGGGAATTCAACTGGCCGAAAAGAGCCTGCCTCATCTGATTATCTGTGACCTGATGATGCCCCCTCCAAATGGGCTGGATGTGCTAAAAATACTATCACAAAACCCCATGACCGCTTCAATCCCTTTCATCTTCCTGACAGCCCGCGCCGGTGAAAAAGACAAACTGAATGGCATGGATCTGGGCGCAGATGATTACATCACCAAACCTTTCAGCAAGGATGAATTGCTGACGCGTGTCCATGTTCTGTTGCGGCGCAAGGAAATCACCGAAAGAACTGAACGGCACAACTCGGAGGAGGAAATCAACATCCTTCGCATCGAATTGCACGCGATCATGGAAAAATACGCCGCCAACCACGATGACCTGGCAGAAGCAATGGCACAAGCCCTTTTCCTGCGCGACGGAGTGACCGAAAAACACGCCCGGCGCGCAATTGAACTATGTCAACAATTGGCGCACGCCCTTGGCCTGGACGAAACCCTCATAAATGATATCCGATTGGGCGCCCTGCTCCACGACATCGGCAAAATCGGCATTCCCGATGCCATACTACTCAAAGAGGGCGGCCTGACCAACGAAGAACGCAAAGTCATGATGTCTCATCCCACCCTGGGAAAAATCATCCTCCAGCCGCTTGGGCTGTCTCCTGTCGTTCTAGACATGGCGTATTACCACCATGAAAGATGGGACGGCGGCGGATACCCCGAAGGATTGGCAGGCGAAAACATCCCGCTCACCGCTCGTATTCTTGCCGTTGTAGATGTCTGGGATACGCTGACAAGCAACCGCCCCTACCGCGAAGCTTGGGACAAGGAAAAAGCAATTGCCTACCTAAAGGAACACTCGGGCGGACAGTTCGACCCCTATATAGTTGAAAAAATTCTGGGTATCATCCAATAAGAAGACCCCAAAAAAAGCGAGACTTAAATGAATGCCAGACTCCACACCCTTCTGGTTATCGACGATGACACACCCATGCTGCTTGGCCTGCGCGCCCTTCTCGAACGCAGCGGCTACAAAGTAGCCACCTGCGACGACAGCCGCGCGAGCATCAAAATGGCGGAAAACCTGCAGCCCGACCTGATCGTCTGTGATGTGATGATGCCGCTACTGGATGGATTCAGAGTACGCGAAGCGCTTGCCGCCAATCCGCTAACCGCAAACATCCCATTTCTGTTTCTCTCGGCTCGAGCCTCGCAAACCGACAAACTGCGCGGACTCAACGGCGGCGCAGACGACTACATCACCAAACCCTTCGACCCGCGCGAACTGGTTGCGCGCATCAACGCCGTGTTCCGCCGCCAGGAACTCGGACGGCAGAATGCCGAAGCCGAAATGAACCGCCAGATCGAACGCATCCAGGGTGAAATCTCCCACAACATCTCTCATGAACTTCGCACGCCCATGACACAAATCCTCATGGCGCTGGATATGGTACTGCGAGAGAAGTACGATGATCCCGATGACCTGAAATGGTTCGTCGAGACCGCGCTCTCGCAATCTCACCGCCTGAACGGGCTGATCGACGACCTGACCTTTCTGAGCAATTACGACTTGGGACGCATGTTTGTCGTCAAACAAAAAGTGGATATCAAAAACGACTTTACCCTTATTGTCTCCCTGCGACAGGAAATGCACAGCGACAAAAACCTGCGGGTGGATGTATCAGTCGCAGATGACGTGGTGATTCATGCGCCCCGCCGCGAATTCAGGCAGGCAGTCAGCCACCTGGTAGATAACAGCCTGAAGTTTTCACTCCCAATGACCTCGGTATTGATCGACCTTGCATCCAACGGCAAAGGCGGCTGCATTCTGACTGTCACAGACTACGGCCGGGGGATTCCAGCCGAATTGCGCGAAAAAGTCTTCGATCGTTACTATCAAATCAGCCAGGGTGATACACGTTCATACGGCGGCCTGGGCGTTGGGCTGACCATCGCTCGAATCATTGCCCGCTCACTGGGCGGAGACGTAGTCATCCTGCCAGCCACGCGGGGCTTGTCCATTCGAATGACACTGCCGCCAGCCCCATTAGACATGCCCTAACATTTACCAAGAGAAACGCGATGAAAAAAACACTCCGTATAATCATTGTTTTATCTGCCCTATTCGTCCTTGCATTTGCCAATGCGGCTTGCTCGCCCCAGAAACCTCCAATCCGGATTGCCATTTCAGCCTGGGCAGGCGTTGAACCCGCCGAACTTGCCGCACAACTGGGCTATTACGAAAAGCGCGGCGTGGAAGTCGAAATGGCGCGTTTCTCGGCATACAGCGATTCGATTGCCGCCCTCGTAGACGGAAAAGTGGACGCCGGGATGCATACCCTCGACGATGCCATCCGCTATTTTTCAACGGGACGAGACGTGCGGATCGTTCTCCTGACCGATTACTCCTTCGGCGGCGATGGCTTGGTTGCCCGCCCCGGGCTTGAAACCCTCGCCGATTTGCGCGGCGTTAAAATTGGGGTGGAGGTTGGAACGGTAGGACATCTATCCCTGCTCAAAATCCTCGAATTGGGCGGGTTAACCACAAACGACGTAACCGTCGTCAGCATCCCCGCCTGGGAAATCCAACAATATATGCTTGACGGCAAAATCGACGCAGGCGTCACCTGGGAACCCTACCTGACCAGCACAGCAGAAATGATGGGCGGCAAGATATTGATTACCAGCCGCGATTACCCTGAAACCATCATAACCACCATGACCTTCGACGCGGGCACATTGGCAGAGCGCCCCGATGATGTACAGAAAGTAGTTGCAGCATATTTCGACGCACTGGAATACATCAAGCAAAATCCACAGGATGCCTACCAGCGCATGGGACAGGCAGAAGGCGTGAGCACGGCAGAATTCGAAGCTCATGTGGCTGGAATTCAATACCTCGATCTGGTTGCCAATCTCGACTTATTCGGCGCGGAAGGCGAAGGACGCCTCTATAACCAGACCGATGTCATTACCGAATTCCTCTTCGAGCAGGGTGTAATTCAATTACAGCCCGCCGCCAGCCAGTTGATCGACCCTCGTTTCGTGCGCGAATTAGGCAAATAAATAACGTGCGCTCGCTAAACACCAAGCTCACACTCGCCTATAACACGCTGGGACTGGCGGGGCTTATTCTAACCCTGGCGTTCTTTTACTACGCCTCGTCAATGGGCATTTATCAGGGCGCGGAAAA
>CAILWD010000076.1 GCA_903837815.1 uncultured Chloroflexota bacterium
CAACTCGGCAGCGACGTCATCACCCCCGTGGAAAACGGTCAACTCGCAGAGTGGGATACGTCGGGACTGAGCGGGCTGTATGCCGTCCAGTTGCAGGTGGTCAGATCAGATCAGGTGGTGGATACGGCGGTGATTCAGGTGACGGTGAAGTAAATGAAAAACTTCCGAAGTCTCGAAGACTTCAGAAGTTTCACAATGCAATCTCGAAGCAAGCGCCCTGTTCGGGATTATTTTCCGCACGAATGGTTCCCCCATGCAATTCCACAATTGATTTTGCAATTGCCAATCCCAAGCCTGATTCACTTCCGCTGCGGGATGGGTCGCCGCGATAGGAACGCTCGAAGATGTGGGGCAGGATTTCAGGCGGGATTCCGCTGCCGTTATCTTTTACGCGAAGAATGATTTTTCCTTCAAGTTGATTCGCCGACAGGGAGATTTCTCCACCTTCGGGTGTGTACCGCAACGCATTGCTAACCAAATTTTCCAAGACCTGCTCCATGCGTTCAGGGTCAATGTCAACTTCGGGGAGGTTGGGTTGGACATCCATGTGCAAATCAATATTTTTCTGTTCAGCCTGATGATGGTAGGCTGCAACCACGCGTTCCAATAATTCGCCTGGTGTGGTTGACTGGAGATGAAGTTTCAACTCACCCGCGTCAGCAAGGGATAGAGTCCGCAAGTCATCCACCAGCCGCTGTAAATGTTGGACTTCCGCCTGCATGGTCTCGAAGCGTTCGGACGTGGGTTTGAGTTTGCCATCCTTCAACGATTCCAAATAACCGCCGATGACTGTCAGCGGGTTGCGGAGGTCGTGGGCGATGTCGGCGGTCATTTGCTTGCGTGCTTGATTTGCACGGACAAGGTCAGCACTCATCTGGTTGAAAGATTGCGCCAGGGTTCCGAGTTCATCCTTCGAGCGGACAGGCACGCTCTGCTTAAGTTTGCCTTGTGCCATTGCCCGCGTTGCATCCGTAAGTTCACGCACGGGATGAGTCAGCGAACGCGCTAAAAGGAAACCGATAAACAACGAGATGAGAATCCCACCTCCTGCGGCGATCCACAAGGCTTGGTTGATTTGATCGACGTACTCTTGATCAATGGGGTTGCGGGGCAGCGGCTTGCCCGTCGAGATGACCGTGCCCAAAAACTCGCCGTTGCTTTCGACGCGGATACCTTTATCGAGCGTCCCCTGTTTTACCTTTTCCCCGACTGTGTAAGGCGCACTGGCAACGACCACCCTGCGGTCAGCATCCACCAGCACAAAAGGCTGCGGCGGCGGGTTGACCTTATCCAGCGGCGGCAATAGATTTTGCTCACGCAGGTAAGTATCCACGCCAGCCCATGAATGATTGGCTTGATAATAATTCTTTGCCGCAACTGCAAACTGGTTTTGGCGCTGGTTTTCGAGATATTGATTGAAGCTGTAGTAAACGCTTCCCCAGATAAATGCCGCTGCCAGAGCAATCACAATGACGCTGGTGGATAAAATTGCGAGGGTGAGTTTGTGGGTGAGTTTCATGGGTTTTGGACTCGAAAGTCTCCTGACTTTCGGCTCAAACGTCGGGAGACGTTTGACTCCGTCAATCGGCGCGGAATCTATACCCCACCCCAAACACAGTCTCCACGTACTTGGGGTTGGATGGGTCTTTTTCGATTTTCGTCCGCAGGTTGCGGATGTGAACATCGATCGTCCGCTCGACGCCTTCGAAGGTGGTGCCCTGTAGTTTGAGTAACAACTCGGAGCGGGAGAAGACCTTCCCAGGGGCGGACATCAACACGTAGAGCAGGTCAAACTCGGAGGGAGTCAGGTTGACAGTGTTGTCGTCCACAAACACCGCACGTGATTCTTTCTCGATGCGGACATCTCCAACGGAGAGAATCCCTGCCTCTGCCACGGGTCTTCCGATACGACGCAACACCGCGTTGATTCGCGCAACGAGTTCCTTCATTCCAAATGGCTTGGTGACATAATCGTCCGCGCCAAGTTCGAGACCGAGGACCTTGTCCGTTTCATCCAGTTTGGCGGTGAGCAGGATGATGGGCGTCTCGCTTTCCTTGCGATAGGCTTTGATGAATTCATAGCCGCTCATCTCGGGCATCATGATGTCGAGCAAGATCAAATCGGGCTTTTCGGAGCGGGCAGCATAGAGCGCTTCACGTCCGTTGGAGGCGACGAACACGTGAAAGCCCTCGGCTTCGAGGTAGTCACGTACGAGGTTGCGGATGTTGGCTTTGTCGTCAGCCACAAGGATGGTTTTCATAGCCTCATGATAGCAGAAAGATGTTCAGAAGTTGTTTAGATCTTCTCGTGTGGTTGTATACTTGGCATCATTTCATTTTGGAGAACTCACCATGCCCAGACCCATGCGTCGCAATGACCGCGCCCTGACCACCGAACAAGCTGCCGAAATCCTGCAAAACGGCGAGTACGGCATCCTTTCCACTGTTTCCACTGATGGACAGCCTTACGGCGTACCTGTCAGTTTTGCGTACGTTGGCAATTTGCTCTATTTCCACTGCGCGGTGGAGGGACACAAGCTCGACAACCTGACAGCCAACCCGCGAGTCTCGTTCTGTGTGGTCGGTGCGACTGAGGTGTTGCCCAGCCAGTTTGCGACTCGTTATGAAAGCGCAATCGTCTTTGGTCAAGCCTGCGAGTTGGCTGGCGATGAAAAACACGCAGGCTTGACGGAGTTACTGAAAAAGTATTCCGCCGAATTCATGGAGAAGGGCGAGAAGTACATCGATAGCGACATCGAGAAAACACGGGTATTCAAGATCGATATCGAATCAATAAGCGGTAAAGCCAGAAGGTAGCTCACTTGATCGTGTATGAATAATCCACCTGCCCGTTCTTTTCATCCAGATACGAGCGGACATAATCCACGCTCACCTGCTCGGGGCTGACGGTCACGCGCAGGTGACCAGGTCCGCCGAGGATGGTGCCGCTGAGATAACCGTATTGTGCGGCGCTGTCGGTGCTGTCCATGTGGGCGGAGCCAGGTTGGGGGATCTCCTGATAGATGATGCCATCCAGTTCTTGATGAACGAAGAGATGGTCGTGTCCATGGAAGACCGCGTTAACATGGTTGGCAACGAGCAATTGGTGAATAGGCATGCCCCAACCAGGACGCTGCGCGTCGAACTCGTTGGAGCCATCCAGGTTTTGACCTCCCCACTCGTAGAACTGCGCCACTTCCGCGCCACCACGCCCATCTTTATCCGCGCCACCGACTAGCTGATGGATGAAAATAAACCTCCACTTGGCGTTGCTGGTTTCCAGGGTATTTTTGAGCCAGCGGTACTGCGTCTCTCCAAGGGTGGGATTCCATAGATCGCTTGCATTGCCTTTTGTAGGCGGAGTAAACCAGTAGGGGTCAAGGACAATGAACAGGGCGTCACCCCATGTCCAAGCGTAGTAATCCTGCAATTCACCGACAGACGGATCTGGGGTGGTATTGCCGGTATAGAAATCATTTGGGGTGGGATTGGGGAAATACTTGATGCGCGTGCCCGCTGCCCAGGCAGAGACTTCGGTCCCGGTGTTGCCGCGCGGCGCACCTTCGCCATCATGGTTGCCCAGTACCAAAAATAGCGGCGCGGTATCCGCCAGTTGTCCCATCAAATAGCGCTGCGCCAGATATTGGGGTTCGGCTGTGGTGAAGGGCTTGTATTTTTCAGTCATGAAGGTATCGCCCATATCAATGAAAAAGTCGGGATTGTCGGCGCGCTGGTTGGCGAGGGTTTGCTCATACACTTGCGTGTTGGTATTGGAATCGAGGTGCGAATCGGCTTGAATGGTAAAGGTGAATGTAGCGCCGGGCGCACGCGCGGTGCGAAAAGTATTTTGAACACCGTTAATGGAGTACACATATTCGGTATCTGGCGCCAGATTGGTGAGGTTGATCTCTTGCGGAACACTGGCTGCAAGAACGGCAGATATGGTTTGCGATGCTGAATTTTCCGCGCCATACGTAATGGTAAGAGTCTGGCTGGTAGTGGAGAGCAGGGAAAGGGTAATGGAGTTTGTAGTGGGGCGTCCCAAAATCACGTCAAAGGGATGAGAAGGCATCTCAAACGCCATGGTCTGGCTGGGACCTCCATTTTGGTCTTGGCCTTGACCTTGTTTCCCACCGGGGACTTTCGTACCTCGTGGAGGTTTTTGCGTAGGTGTGGATGGTAGAGATGGTTGGCTGGTCAGGGTTGGCGTGACTGATATAACAGCATCCGCGCTGAAGGCAGTGGTTGGCATGGATGGAGAACTGGACGTCTGACTTTGCGGCGCGCAGGAAACAGTTAGAATGATTACCAAAGCAATGGGCAAAATCGATTTTATTTGGATCATAAATTTATCCTATGTAGGGTCGGGGGGGCCAGCCCAATATCGAGGGCGCGGAGACTGCGCCCCTACGGAATGGTGTAAGAAAACGCAACTTCATCGGGCTTATCAAGATACGAACGCACGTAATCCACAGTGACACCATCAGGTGAGATACTGACACGTACATGTCCGCTGGCGGGGAACTTGTCGCCCGTTTTATATGCTTCTGCGTTGTCGAATGCATAGTTGGGATCCGCTGGTGTGGGTAAACTCTGATAGATCACGCCATCCAATTCCTGCTTCACAAAAATATGATCGTGACCCTGAAAGAAAATCGTGACGTGGTTATCCACCATCAACTGGTGAATGGTCTTGTCCCATGTGCGGTGAGCGGAGAGGTTCGCTGCGTCACCCCATTCGAACGTGTTTGCCAGTTCGATGCCGCCGCGTCCCGTGCCGTTGACGTGATGCGCAAAGACGAACTTGTATTTCGCGCTGCTGGTTTCCAACGTCTGCCTAAACCATTGATATTGAGCATCGCCGAGAGTCACTTCCCACAGGTCGCGCTTGTTTTTTCCGCCGCCTTGCTGCGGTTTGCCGTCGCCGAATAGATTATCGACGGTTACTTGCGAATGCCAGTAGGGATCGATCACCACGAAGAGCGCGTCACCCCAGGTCCATGCATAATAATCGCGCAGCAGACCGATATGCTCAACAGGCTCAGCATCGCCCGTGTAAAACGAATCAGGCGCGGGCTGTGGGTAATACGCGTTGCGTGCGTTTGCCGCCCACACGGCAACGTTGTCCGCTGTCCCGTTCAGGTTTGCCAGCGCCGCCTGTTCGTGGTTCCCGTTGACTAGAAACACAGGTGCGCCGACAAGCCCAAGCCATTGTCTCTGGTTGACGTACTGCGCCGTGACCGTCTGGGCATTCACATTCTTCAGCGCATCCACACTGAAATCATCGCCGATAGCCATATAGAAATCGGGCTGATCAGCAGCAGCGCTCAGCAATGTTTTGGTGTACAGGTTTGCATCGAACTGCTTGCCCACACGCTCAGGGTGTGAGTCGCCTTGAATGTCAAAAGTAAACGTGCTTCCAGCCGCACGCTGTGTGACAAAGGTATGCTCCGCGCCGGCAATACCGTTGTAATTGATATGATAATAATAGCGCGTATTCGGCTGAAGTCCGTCAATTAAAGTCTCCAACGGGACATTCGCAGAGGCAGCCTGCAGCGAAGTTTGATTGGTATATGCTCCCGAAATCATCCCATACTCATAATAGATATTCATCTGGCTTGCGGGGACAACATTGACAGTAATGGAATTGGCGGTAGGGCGACCGGTGATTTCGGCAGCGATGAAGCTGGAATTTGCAGAAGTGGGCACAACTGCGACTTTACCATCTGCGTCTCCGGATGTCCCGGCGGAGGGCGTTTTTTGTCCCTTGGGCTTTTTAGTAGCAGCAGGTTGTGCCTGATCGGTGGGTAGCGCTTGTGGTGTGGATGTCGCCTCCATGATTGCGGCCATGATCGGCTCAGGCGCAGTAGCATTTGTGCTGGTTGGTGCGGGCCCAGTAGTAGTTTCGCTGGTTGGTGTCGGCGCGGGCGCGCAGCTGCTCAATAAAGACAGCAATATAAATAAAGTCAAAATTGATTTTTTCATCAGTCGGTTTTCCTTTGTATACCACTTTATCCAATGGATATTTTCCGATCATTGTGTCGGTGCAATTTTTTTGTAAAAGTTTTACAGGTAGACACGGCGCACCATATCTACCTGTTTACCTGCCTCCTTGTTCGCCTCTTACTTGAACAAAAAGTCTGTGTTGGGAATTTCTGGCATGGAAATTGCCTGCGAGTATAAGTATGCCCCGTTCGGGTGTGACTGGTCGCCGAGGAGTTCAGTGCGCAATGTGTCGAGTTCAGCCTTTTGCGCGTCGGTCAGTGAGTTCTTCACGTTGGCGAAGTTAACCGCCATGTTATAGATGATCTCGCCATCATATGCACCATATTGTTCCATCATACTCAATACAGTTGCCTGGTCGGCAGCGCCACCATCTTTGAACTTGCGCAGTTCGATCGAGATCTGCCTGCGCATGTCCACCAGCCCTTGCAGTGATGGCTTTTGGATATCCACGAGGGAGGTGATCAACTGCGCCTGATCGGGATTCAACTTTTGCAGCATGACCTCGCCAAGGTCGCCCGTCAGGTTGGTCGGGATGGAGTAGGTCGGGTCACTCATGGCTTTGATGTCTTTGAGATAGAACGAGCCGAAGTAAGTGCCGTGTCGTTCGGGGCAGAAGTACACGTCCGCTTCGACAGAGCCAGCATACCAGCTGAACAAGTCTGCGGCGTAAGTCATCACAGCGACTTTGGTATCACGGTCGAGTCCGCGCACATCTTCGGGCTCCTGCACATCGTTCCATTCCTTCATTCCCTTGCCGACCATTGCGTCGAAATAGGCTTTCTGCTCGGCGCTCAGGCTGTTGAGGATTTTGCCCATCAACTGCGCGCGCTCGAAACTGATCTGACCATCGAGTTTGTACAACTCCGCCGAATAGACTTTGATCGCGTCTTTGCTCAAGCCCGTCGTGCCAGCAGGGAGATTACCATTGGCAAGCCTGCGGAAGGTATCCATGAGCACGAAGCGTTTGTAGCCGTATTCGTTGATGTCATCCACCTGACTTTCGGCAAGGGCAACCAACTCAGCGCGTTGGTCAGCCGTCAGGTTGTTGAGCGTATTCATCGCTGCGCTGGTGAGGAAGTCACCGGCGTGTCCCATCTGACTGGGATCATTGTCACGCAGATATTGGAAGCCCCAAAAATCCGCGACTTTGCCAGGAGGGAAGAAGGAGTCCGAACCGAGGTCACCAGTCATGAATGCCAGTGCATCGTAGGAGATGGTCATCCCCTGTGCCTTATCGGAAATGGCTTGCTCGATG
Organism: uncultured Chloroflexota bacterium; assembly: GCA_903837815.1. Classification (GTDB taxonomy): domain Bacteria; phylum Chloroflexota; class Anaerolineae; order Anaerolineales; family Villigracilaceae; genus Villigracilis. The sequence continues at coordinate 7,262 of CAILWD010000076.1, forward strand.
TTGTAGGCTTGACCAGCTTGTCCGCCGCCCTGTCCATTCTGCCCGCCTTGAGCCTGTTGCCCTCCACCCTGCTGATCGTTTTGTCCATCGCGATTGGGGGCGCAAGCCAGTCCAGTTTGTTCGGCTTTACACATGCCCGAATGCGAACCGTTTTGGTCTGTGAATTCGCAAGAGTCATTTTCTGCTTTGCTGTTACAGGCGGCGAAGGCTTCTGCGGGTGGAGTCCTGCCGCCCTGTCCTTGGGTTTGTGCCCCAGCGGCTGGTTGTGACGACTGGGCTTGCGGGTATTCCATTCCCTGTCGCGCATACACGGCATGCAATTCCGCGCTGGCAAGTGTGATTTCCTTGATGGCATTCAACAGTGCATCACGGTTGACCTCTGAAGCGGGGACGGAAATCTGCGGCTGTGCAGAGAGAGCATACACGGTGTAGATATACTCCTTGTCCCCAGGTCCTTGCGAACAGGGTGGTGAATATTCAACCAATCCGTTGTTGACATTGTTGCCAAGCGTGCCAATTCCGCTGACATTCTTGGGAAGGCTGGTCACCTCGGCAGGGATTTCATACAGCACCCAATACCAGTGGATGTCATCGGGCGCGGCGACATGGTGCATGATGACTGCGTAACTTTGTGTTTCTGCGGGCGCGCCGCTCCAGTTGAGCGCGAGGGTCGAACCATCGCCGTCACAGGTGTATTCGACGGGAAGCCTGCCATCCGCTGGCAGGTCGGGACTGGTGAGAATGAACCCCGAAGAGTTTGTCTCTTGCGCTGACTGACTTATTTGGACGGCAACTGGTTCTGTAGTTGGAACATTCGGCATAGGCTCTGCTGGTGTTGCGGGCGCTCCGCCACAAGCGGAAAGCATCATGCTCAAAATAATCAAGGTCAAAAGTAGTTTGTATCGCATGGTTTGGTTTTCCTTTCCCCCGTAATGTAGCAAAGAGATGTTCAGAAATTGTTTAGAAATGATTTGGATCCATTAAACGAAAAAACCTCCAAAGTTTTGATGACTTTGGAGGTTTTTTGCCATTATTTCCCAATTTCCCTTTTTATCTGGTAAGTATCAAAATCCCGTGCCACCACTGCACCCGGAAAAACAGACTGTGCCTCGGCAACCACGTCCTTTTCGCGGTAGCGGCGGGAGATATGAGTGAGGATGAGTTTCTTCACTCCAGCCTTGACCGCCAGGTCCGCACCCATGCGAGCGGTGAGGTGGTTGAACTGCTTTGCCATGTCGGCTTCTTCATCCAAATACGTGGACTCGATCACCAGTCCGTCTGCGTCCTTGCAGACTTCGATCAGGTTGTCGGTGCGTCCCGTATCGCCGATGACAACCAGTTTACTGCCCCGTTCCCAGTCGCCAAGCACATCGTCGGGTTTGACGACTCTGCCATCAGCGAGGGTAATTTCCTTGCCTTCGACCAGTTCCCGCCGTTCGGGACCAAACGGCACGCCGAGCGCATCTGCCTTCTCCGAAAGAAACGGACGTCGCGCCTTTTCCTCGAAGACATAACCCAGACAATCAGGTCCGCGATGGGTGACGGGGAAAGCCGTTACGGTGAAATCCTCCGCGTCGAAGACGACTCCGGGCTTGATTTCATTCAGCGTCATCGGCATGGGAGGCTGGTTGCCGCGCAAGACAACATCATAAAGAAGGGTGCGAACCCGTTCCAACGTATTTTTTCCGCCGTAAATATTGAGTTCGTCAATCGACTCCCAGCGTAGAAGAGTCGAGAGCAGTCCGCCCAAACCGAGGATGTGGTCGAGATGTCCGTGCGTGAGCAGGATGCGGGTCAGGCGTTTGAATCCGATTCCCGATTGAAGAATCTGTCGTTGTGTGCCCTCGCCGCAGTCGATCAAAAACCGATATTCGTTATGAGAGACCACCAAAGCGGAAAGTCCGCGCCTTGCCGAGGGTGCGGATGCAGATGTGCCGAGGAAAAGAAGTTCGAACAAAGTTTTGAGTCCTTGAAATGGTCAACGATGAATCGCACGGTAGGTCACGTTTGAAACGTGACTGAGGCAATTGTACCTCAAAGAAAACAGACCATTTGTGCTATACTTTGCCCGAAGTTTTATGCCTCTTCTTAAACCGTCCACTCCTCCAAAGAAAAGTTCCAAGCCTGCGGGAAAAGTCCTGCCTCCCAAAAAGGACAGCCCGCAGCACGCGCCGCGATCCGCGCCCAAACACAAACCGCTGCCCCCTCCGCCGCCGTCGCAATCTCTGTGGGACAAGCTCTCCCCCGAACGCAAACTCGATGTCGTTGGGGCGGTTCTGGCGTTTGCGGGTATTGCCATCGGCTTGGGATTGTTCTCCGCCAATCGTTCTGAAATCATGGGCAGGGTCCCGCAGATTTTTGGCTGGGGTTCATACATCCTGCCGATTGGATTGTTTATCTTCGGCGCGTGGCTGGTTGTGCGCAAGATCGAACGTGTTCCCCCACTTTCGGCTGAACGGGCTGTCGGCAGCGTACTGCTTTTCCTTTGGGCGCTCACCGCTTTTCATTTCACAGTCTCCACTTATGAAACCGCCGAAATGGTTGGGCTGGATGGCAGGGGCGGCGGCGCGTTGGGCGGACTCTTCCTGCGTTTCCTCTGGTTTGCATTCGGTGAAGGCGGCACATTTATCGCCCTGCTGGCGGGATTGATCGTCAGTATTGCGGTCTTTCTGGATAAGCCGGTCAAGGATTTGTTTTTCTGGCTTGCGCCGCTGGCTGACATGATCAAGAAGCTGCTGAACCGGCCGATTAAACCCGGTACTTTCCCGGACCTCAAAACTGGCCCTGTTTCAGCGGAGGAGTTCACCCCCTTGGATTCTTCGGTCGTGCCGCCGGTTGTCCCTGCAGAAAGCGTTGTCCAACCGACTCGTGTCACCAGCGGGCCATCCGTCATCCATTGGACTTTGCCCCAACCCGGCGACATCCTCGACGCCGGTAATGCGCCATCCATCAACGAGGATTTCATCCAGCAGCGCGCCCGCCTCATCGAAGAGACTCTCGCTTCGTTTGGCGCGCCAGCCCAGGTGGTCGAGATCAGCCGCGGGCCGTCGATCACCCAGTTTGGGGTCGAGCCGCTTTTCCTCGAAGGTCGCGGCGGAGTCAGGACCAAGGTCCGCGTCAGCAAGATTGCATCGCTTTCCGATGACCTTGCGCTTGCGCTTGCCGCGCCACGCATCCGCATTCAGGCTCCGGTGCCGGGGCATAGCTACGTCGGCATCGAAGTGCCAAACGAAGAGATGGCGATGGTTGCTCTGCGCGACATCCTCGAAAGCGAGACTTACAAACGTAATACCAAGTCGCTGACTTTTGCCCTCGGTCGCGATGTGGCGGGAATGCCCATCGTCACCAGCCTCGAAGGGATGCCCCACTTGTTGATTGCAGGCACCACCGGCTCCGGTAAATCGGTCTGTGTCAACACCATCCTGACCTGCATGTTGCTCTACAACACCCCCGATGATTTGCGGCTTGTGCTGGTCGATCCCAAACGCGTCGAGTTGACCGGGTATAACGGCATCCCGCATCTGCTCGGCCCCGTCGTTGTCGAGATGGACAGGGTGATCGGCGCATTGCAGTGGATGACCCGCGAGATGGACAAGCGGTATCATCTCTTCTCACAGGTCGGCTCGCGCAACATCACCGACTACAACGCCAAGATGAAACTGCAAGGCCAGAAGAAACTGCCCTACCTCGTCATCATCATCGATGAGTTGGCTGATTTAATGATGATCGCCCCCGATGAAACTGAAAAGACAATCACCCGTCTGGCGCAACTGGCGCGCGCGACCGGCATTCACATGGTTCTCGCCACACAGCGCCCCTCGGTGGATGTGGTCACGGGTCTCATCAAAGCCAACTTCCCGGCGCGCATCGCTTTCGCGGTGGCGTCGAACACCGACAGCCGCGTCATCCTCGACCAACCCGGCGCGGAGCGATTGCTGGGGCGCGGCGACATGCTCTATCAGGCTCCCGATGCCCCTTCGGCGGCGCGCTTGCAGGGCGTCTTTGTCTCAGACCATGAAATCCAACGGTTGACCGAATACTGGCGGACGCAGGCGGGCAATGCCAGCCCATACGCCGTCGCTGGAATGCCTGCTGATTCTGTGCCGACCAACGTTCCGCTTAAGCAGGGTGAGCTTTGGGACGAGGGCAAGCCAGCCGAAGGCGATCCGCTTTTCAACGATGCCGTGGAAATCGTCCGTAAAGAGGGGCGCGCTTCGGTCTCGATGCTGCAAAGGAGACTCCGCATCGGCTATACCCGCGCCTCGCGTCTCGTAGACACCATGGAAGACAAGAAGATCGTCGGCCCGCCCGAAGGCGGCACGCAAATGCGGGCGGTTTTGGACTACGGTCAGACCGCCCCGCCGAAAGACGATGGAATGTAGAATTTTCAAACACAACGGACACAATGGAACACAAAGGAAATCCCTTTTTAACCTTTGTAACCCAGGTGTCCTTTGTGTTTAATGGCTTTTGAGTGAGCTACAGGTTATTTTCAACCTTGAAAGGTATGACATAATTCCGTAAAGTGCATGGGGGATGCATAGTATAATTTTTAGCAACATTCCCTCGGAGGAACAATGACCGAAAAGAAGATCAGAGTATTAGTTGCCAAGCCCGGGCTCGATGGGCATGACCGTGGCGCAAAAGTTGTAGCGCGCGCCCTGCGTGATGCCGGCATGGAAGTCATTTATACTGGTTTGCGCCAGACTCCTGAAATGATTGCCGAAGCCGCCTTGCAGGAGGATGTGGATGTCGTCGGACTCTCCATTCTTTCGGGCGCGCACATGGCTTTGACGCCCCGCCTGCTGGAACTGCTCAAAAATAACGGACAGTCGAACGTGAAGGTCTTTGTCGGGGGCATCATCCCGGATGAAGACCTCTTGCGTTTGAAGGAGATGGGCGTTAGCGGCGTGTACGGCCCCGGCGCATCCACCGAAGACATCATCCGCGATGTGAGAACCTCAGTGGCGGGATAGGTGTTAAACAAAACACAGAGTTGAAGAAACTCTGTGTTTTGTTGTGAATTCATGACCGATTTTCAAGCCATTCTCGATGGCAACCGCCTCGCATTATCCCGCCTGTTAACCCAGGTGGAAAACGATTCGCCCGAAAGCCGCGCCGCGCTCGTCGAACTCTTTCCGCACACCGGCAAGGCGCACCTGATCGGTGTGACAGGCTCTCCTGGCACCGGTAAATCCTCGCTGGTGAATCAACTCGCCCTGCATTATCGAAAACTCGAAAACAAACGTGTGGCTGTGGTCGCCGTTGACCCGTCCAGCCCGTTTACCGGTGGCGCGGTGTTGGGTGACCGCGTGCGGATGCGCGACCTCGCCGGCGACCCCGGCGTCTTCATCCGCTCGATGGCAACCCGTGGATCGCTCGGCGGGCTGGCTCAATCCACGGCGAACGTGGTGCGGGTCTTCGATGCGGCGGGCTACGATATTGTCATCATCGAAACCGTCGGTGCGGGACAGAGCGAAGTGGATATTGCCCGTCTGGCGCACACCACGCTGGTGGTCGAAGCGCCCGGTCTCGGCGACGATATCCAAGCCATCAAGGCAGGCATCCTCGAAATTGCGGATATTTTGGTTGTGAACAAAGCCGACCGCCCCGGCGTGGAGATGACCGAGAAGGCGTTGAAATCCATGCTGGAGTTGGCTCACCCGGTACAGCGCCGCTTCAAACATCACGGGACCTACATGGATGTCCCTGTCTACGAAACACAGCCGCAAACCCAAGTTTGGATTCCGCTCATCCAGCGGACAATCTCGACGGATGGCGCGGGCATTCCTGAACTTGTCCAATCCATTGGGCGACATGTGGCATACTTGACTCAAAGCGGAGATTGGACCCTTCGCGAGCGAACCAGACTCGAGGTCGAGTTGGATGGACTAATTCGCGAAGAACTGGTGGCGCGTTTTCGGCGGAATGTCCCAGTGGAGCAATACGAAAGCGTGCTGGAAAAAATCGTCCAGAGGAAAATGTCTCCCGGTGAGGCGGTTAAATTATTGATGGATGGCAGGTTCAAATGAGTATCATCTACGGTGATCGGATACGACTGCGCGCGGTGGAACGCGAAGATGTAAAAAAGTTTTGCGTTTGGGTCAATGACCCGGAGGTGACACGCCACCTGACATTGTATCTGCCCATCTCCACAGTGGATGAGGAAAACTGGTTCGACTCACTAGCCAAGCGCGACCAGGCTGAAAAGCCGCTCGCAATCGAAGTCCGCGACGGCGATGGCTGGAAGATGATCGGCAACTGTGGTGTATTCGGCATCGATGCAGTCAGCCGCCAGGGTGAACTCGGCATTATGATCGGCGAAAAAGACGAGTGGAACAAGGGGTATGGCACGGAAACGATGATGGTATTATTACGCCATTGTTTTGAGACCCTGAACTTAAATCGTGTATATTTACAGGTGTATGCTGAAAACCTGCGCGGAAAACGCGCCTACGAAAAGGCCGGCTTTGTGGAAGAGGGACGCCTGCGTGAGGCGATCTATAAACGCGGAAAATACGACGATGTCATTATTATGAGCGTGTTACGCTCTGAATGGAATTTACGAAAGAAGGAAACATAAATGCGTCATGCTCATCATGATTTAAAGGTATATGGCGGGATCAAACTTTTTGTCGGCGCCGGTTCGCCCGAACTCGGTCAAAAAGTTGCGGACTACCTCGAACTTCCCACAAGCGAGTGCGAGGTGCTTGAGTTTCCAAACGAAAATCTTTTTGTGAAACTGGGCGGCAGCGTTCGCGGACAGGATGTGTATGTCGTCCAGACCACCTCCTCGCCTGTGCATCGCAACCTGATGGAACTGCTGATTATGATCCAAACCCTTCGTCTGGATTCCGCGGCTCGGATCACGGCTGTCATACCCTACATGTGTTATGGACGCTCGGATAAAAAGGACCAGCCGCGCGTGCCGATCACCGCAAGACTGGTGGCGGATATGATCGAAGTCGCCGGCGCGGACCGTTACATGACCCTCGATCCTCATGCGGGCCAGGTGCAGGGATTTTTCTCCGTCCCCGGCGACGTATTGACCGCGTCTCATTCGATCTCGACATACATTAATGAATATCTTCGTAAGACCATGAAGAATCCGGTGGTGGTCTCTGTGGATTTGGGCTTTGCCAAAAAAGGACGCAACTACGCCGCAGAAATGGATATGCCCATCGCCTTCATCGAAAAACGACGGCTGGGCAACGATGCCAAAGCCGAAGCGCTGACCCTGATCGGCGACGTCAAGGATCGCGATGTCATCATCGTGGACGACGAAGTGGATACCGGCGGCTCCATTGCGCAGGCGGTGAATGTTGCCAAGCAGAACGGCGCGCGCGATGTATATCTGGCTTTCGTTCACGCCATCCTTTCCCGCAATGGGGCACAGCGTTTGTCGGAACTTCCGATCAAGCACATCATCACCACCGACTCGGTTCCCCTTTCAGCCGAAAAGAAAAAGGTTCTGGGGGATCGCCTGACGGTTCTTTCCGTTGCCCCCCTTTTGGGAGAAGTCATCCGCCGCGCCCACGAGGGACGCTCTGTTGGAGAAATGTTCAACGAATAGAATTGGTGTCAGGTATTGGAATACTTGACACTGAAATGCCTCACTCCCCATGCCTGAACTCCCCGAAGTCGAGACCATTGCCCGTACCCTGAAACCGAATCTGGTCGGAAGAATCATCCTCTCCGCCGACTTGCACTGGGCGCGCACGCTTGCCACACCAGCCCCCGCCCAATTCACAAAGCGGATTTCAGGGCAAAAAATACTGGATGTCTCGCGCCGCGCAAAATACCTGATTGTCATTCTGGAATCTTACAGTTTCCTTATCCATTTGCGTATGAGCGGGGATTTGATCGTCAGAACGGGTAAAATCAAGCCTGAAAAACACGACCGCCTTCTCCTGCATCTTTCGGACGGAAACCATCTGGCATTCAACGATACGCGCAAGTTTGGACGTATCTGGTTGACAGACCAACCCGAAACAGTCCTCGGCAAACTGGGGCCGGAACCGCTCGAAAAAGGATTCACGCCTCGCTGGCTCTTCGAAGCCCTGCACAGTCGCAAGCGTTCGCTCAAGCCCCTGCTCCTCGACCAGACCTTCCTTGCCGGGTTGGGCAACATCTACACCGACGAATGCCTGCATCTCGCCCGGTTGCATCCTCTTGCCGCGTCGAACAATGTCAGTGTGGAGCAGGCGGCAGAACTGCACAAGGCAATTCGCGCCGTTCTTCGCGAAGGCATCCGCCGCAACGGCGCCAGCATAGATTGGGTCTATCGCGGCGGCGGGTATCAAAACTATTTTCGCGTTTACGACCGCGAGGGCAAGCCCTGCCCCGTCTGCGGCGCGCCGATTCAGAAATTTACCGTCGGGCAGCGTGGCACGCACATCTGCCCAAATTGTCAGCGCTTGAGGTGAAGTATGCCAGTCTACTATATCCTTGCCGGGCTTGTCGGAATGGCAATCGGGTGGCTCATTGGCTTTTTGGATTCCAACCTGCGGACATCCAAAAAGATTCGCGTGCTCGAAAACAACGCCGAAATGATGATCGAAGAGGCGGAGAGAAAGATTGCCCAACTCAAAAAGGAATACGCGGAGGCAAACCCTGCGCGGGATGATCCCGGCCTTCTGCGCCTTAAACGCGCCAATGGACATTACCTGCTCGAATTGGACGGAGTCCCTGCCCCGTCCGAGTTGACATATGACATGCGGAAGCGCCTGATTGAATTGATCACCGTCTTCCGCCTTTGGCTGGAACCGGCCCAGTTTTTTGCGCCGCCCCAGCCAGTTGCGCCCATTTCGCGCCCGGCGGAACCCGACCCCATCCGTGAGGCGGTTTATGGAGCCGGTCAGCCTGCGGAATTTTTTAACGAGACTGCACAGGCGGTGGTTTCAAAACCGGCGCCCACCCAACCTGTTGCTCTGCCAGCGAAAAAGCCCGAGCCTGAAAAGAACATTGCCTCCCTTAGCATTGTCCAGCAGATCGACTCAATTCTCCAGGAACACCTTGAGAAGACCCCGCTTGCGCGGCAGGGAATTCGATTGCAGGAATCGGCCCAGGGCGGCGTGGAAGTATATGTCGGTTTAAAAAAATACAATGCGGTTGATGATGTTCCCGATGCTGAGGTTAAATTGGCCATTCGTTCCGCAATTGCGGAATGGGAAAAGAAGTACACCCCCGGCATGTGACTCTTTCCGCATGATCCAGCGCCCCAAAGGTTTCGTGTTCCTTCGGGGCGCTTTCTTATTCCTGTTTAAACCTTGCGGTCAATACCGGGCAGCCCGCGCTGTCGGCAACCTCCGCGGTTACATTGGGGGCGTATAACTGGCGCAGGGTGTTGACGCTGTACGGCGACCCCATGCATATCAGGTCGTAATTTCCATCTCTGGCTTCATCGAGAATCTCCTCCACTACATTGCCCTGCCGCGCTTTGACTGTTGCGGCCAAGCCATCGTCCCTGGCGATCTGCAATGCCTTGCGCAGACTGCGCCCGATGGGGGTGTCGGTCTCGGTCAGGTTCTGCCAATGGTCGCTGACTGTCTTTGCGGTGGGGTAGTCCAAATCGATGGGGGGGATGATGTGCAACAGGGTGATCTCTGCGCGGCTTTTCATTGCCATCTGCATCGCAATGTGTTCGGCGGTCACTTCATATCCAAGCCCGCCCAGGCAGATCAGGATTTTTTTCAGAGGCAGTTTTGCCGCAGGGACATACAGGATGGGCTGTTTGATTATTTCGATCAAATGATGGATGGAGCGTCCCATTAGCACGCGGCGAATTTGTGGGCGTCCCAGCGGGCTTAGCACAACGATGCAGTCCGCCTGCCTTGCCCGTTGCGGGACCACCTCCTCCGCATTCCCGTTTTGTATTTCGAGCGTGTATTCGATTTCCTTTTGGCGGAACAACTCGACGGCGCGGGTAAAAATATCCTCCAGGGGATGATGGTCGTCGATTGCCGCCGGGTTCGGATGTTCGTTGATGCCCAGCAAGGTGACTTTTTTATCGAGGGTGGAAGCAAGCCACGCGCCATATTCAATCGAAGACCAGGTCCCTGTAAATCCGTTTGTCGCGATCAATAAATCAGGTTTCATAAACGCTTCCATTTATCGAAATAAGAATACGCCCAGCGCTCCCGCGCCAAGCAGCACAAGCGGAGATGGGACTTCAAGCCACAATGCAATGGCGCTGAGCGCCGCAATTAACAATGCGCGGCGGTCTATTTTTTTTGTCTTTCCCACACGAAAGAGTTCCCAGGCCACCATGATAAGCAGGGCGGCAACGGCGGGACTCATGCCTTTTACAAACCCCTGCAGCCAGTTTTCATGCTGGAATTGTTGCAAGATCGCGGCAACTGCAAACATCATCACGGTGGGCGGGAGCATTGCGCCGAGCAGGGCGGTAAACACGCCCGGCACCCCGCCTGCCGCATACCCGACGAACATTGCCAGTTTCAAGGCTTCACTGCCCGGCAGGACGTTGGAAAAACCGACCGCCTCCACAAAACGTTCCTCGCTCATGATCGTGCCAACCGCCTCCTTGTATAGCAATCCCACCGAGGCGGGGCCCGAAGGCGAGAGCAGATTCACCTTGAGGAACATCCACAGAAGGCGAAACCAGATGGAAAACTTCGATGGATTCATGACGAAAGAAATATGATTCCGATGACGCCTGCGGCGAGGACGACCAGACGTTCGGGGATTTTCAACCACATCACGGTCAGGCTGAGGATGCCAATTGCCCAGCCTGTCGTGTTGGTTCCACCGCCCTTTTCGAATATCTTCCATGCGGTGAAGACCATCAGCACTGAGATGGCGGGGGCAAGCCCCTCTACAAAACTGCTGACCCAGGCTTCACGGCGCAGGCGGTGCAGGATCATCGTCACGCCGAGGATGATAACTGTCGGCGGTAAAATCGAGCCAAGCAGCGCCACCAGCCCTCCGGGGATTCCTCCCGCGGCGTAGCCAATGTACATGGCAAGTTGCAGGGCGTCGCTGCCAGGCAGGACAGAGGAAAGTCCGACAGCCTGGACGAACTGGCTTTCGGTGACAAAGCGTCCCACCGCTTCGTGGTAGAGCAAACCCACCGAAGCGGGGCCGGAAGTGCTAAGCAGGTTGACTTTGATGAAAGTCCAGAAAAGAAGGGGAAGGGTTTCCAAGTTATTCGATTACCAGGTAAAGTTTGCGACGGCCCTTGCCGTCCATGAGGTCAAGAGTGTATCATAACCTTGCGCTTTGTGACTGCTTTGCTGGTCGTTCGATTGGCTGCTTTAAGATTTAGGATTGTTCACGCCTCTTTTGGCTCATACGTTTTTCCATCGCTTTCCCTCCCTCCGAAGGGGACAATTTAACTTTGAGCCAAAAGACTCGCGTATAAAACTTGTCATTTCCCAAGTCAGGATGTAAGATGAGAAAAATTTTTCTCGAAAGGGTGACGCACGCATATGGATGTCAATTATTGGAATGAGTTTGCAGACGAATACGACGAGCATGTCATCGACGCCTTCACCTACGGGCGCTCGAAAACGGTTGGTCAGCAGGTGAAGCGTTTCGCGTCGATGGAAAAGGATGTGGCAGACTTCGGCTGTGGCCCTGGCAAGATGCTGCCCTACCTCTCTGAAAAATTCCGCATGGTTTATGGCTATGATTTTTCGGACAAACTTCTCGACTCGGCGCGAAAACGCTGCGTGGACTTGAAGAATGTCCACATTGAGCAGGCGGATTTGTCCCTGCCTGTGGATCACCTCCCGCTGGTGGATGTGATCGTCTCTCTGAATGCGGTGCTGATGCCTGATCCCGAACTGCGGACCAACTTCCTGCGCGGCATGGCTTCGCGCCTCAAGCCTGGCGGGCATTTGATCATGAACGTGCCTTCGGCGGAATCCCTGCTATACGGTTACTTCCGCGAGATCGAGTGGAATCGCAGAGATGGGCATTCGCTGACGGAAGCAGAAAAGCTCGTCGAACCTCATTGCATCATCAGCCCGGAGCAGACTTCGCGCGGAGTCTTCATTCGCGGCACCGAGCCGACCAAGCATTACCTGCGCGAAGAGTTGATTGTGCTGGCCCGCGAGGAGATGAAACTCGAAACCCTCGATGTGATCAAAATGGAATACGACTGGAAAACCGAAATGGAGGACGACTCGACGCCCGACTGGATGGGCGAGCCGTATCCGTGGGATTGGATTTTGGTGGCAAGGAAGAACTGAATCTTTACCACGAGGGAAAACAAAACCCGCCTCGCATGAGACGGGTTTTCTCTATTCTCTATTCTCTATTCTCTTACTCACTTCCATCACCACGAACACCAGCACACCTGCCCCCGCCGCAATGGACAGGTCACAGCCGCTGAGGGGCAGGACTTCAAAGAAGGCTGCCAGCGGAGGAATGTACATCACTGCCATTTGCAGGGCGACCACCAACAGCGCCATGCCTGCCAACAGAGGATTACTCAATAAGCCCAGCTTGAACAACGAGTCTTTGGATGAGCGCGAAGCCAACGCCTGAAAGACCTGCATGAACGCCAGCGAGGTGAAGATCATCGTCTGCCATTCGGGGCGGTCGGAGAAGTAGTACCAGGAGCCAAGTCCGAGGGCGAGGGCGCCGATCATCACGCCGACCCAAATGGTTTGCACGCCAGCACCGCGAGAGAAGACGCCTTCCTTCGGCGAGAACGGGGCGCGCTTCATCGTGTCGGCTTCGGGGTTTTCAACGCCCATGCCAAGTCCAAGCAGACCGTCGGTCAGCAGGTTGAGCCAGAGCAGTTGCAAAGGCAGCAGCGGAAGCGGCTTCCCCAAAAACGGCGCGAGCAGCATCACCAGCACCTTGCCGATGTTCCCCGCCACGCTGAAACGCACAAACTTGCGGATGTTGTCGTAAATGGTGCGACCTTCGCGTACGGACGCAACGATGGTCGCAAAGTTATCATCGAGCAGTACCAGGTCGGAGGCTTCCTTCGAGACGTCCGTGCCGGTGATGCCCATCGCCACGCCGATGTCCGCTTTGCGGAGGGCGGGCGCATCGTTCACACCGTCGCCGGTCATTGAAACGATGTGACCCTTCTCCTGCAACGCCCGCACGATCCGCAGCTTGTGTTCGGGCGCAACGCGGGCAAACACATTGACTTCCTCGACAACATTCTTGAGTTCGTCGAAACTCAGGTTCTCGAGTTCGACACCGGTCAAGGCGCGCGCATTGTCGGTGATGCCCAACTGCCGCGCGATTTCGATGGCGGTCAGCGGGTGGTCGCCGGTAATCATCACAGGGCGAATGCCTGCGGCGCGGCAGGTGGCGACGGCGTCCTTCACTTCGCTGCGCGGCGGGTCGATCATGCCGAACAGCCCGACGAGAGTCAATTGCTGTTCGAGGTCGGTCTGAATCACGTCGGGGATGGAATCCATCAGGCGGAACCCAACGCCGAGGACGCGCATCCCCTTCTTGGCGAGACGTTCGTTCGCCGCTTCAATCCTCGCCCTCCAGTCTGAGTCGAGCGGCTGAGATTTCCCTTCCACCCAAACATGGGACGTAATGTCGAGCAGTCCATCCACGCTGCCTTTGGTGAAAGCGATGTAGCGGCGGGAGCCAACTTCCAGCCCCGAAAGAATGTTGGGGTCATAGCGCTCCAGGTTGTGGACGGTGGTCATGCGCTTGCGTTCCGAGTCGAAGGGCAGTTCTGCGGCGCGGGGGAAGGACTCATCGAGGGCGGATTTCCAATAGCCCATCTTGGCGGCGGCAACGACCAGCGCCCCTTCGGTGGGATCGCCCAACGTATGGAAACGGTCATCGCCCGTATCGATCAATTTTGAGTCATTGCACAACGCGCCGCCAATCGCCGCCAGCGAGAGCGAGGATTGAACGGGAGTCCCCATGCGGGTGGCGTGAATCATTCCGCCGCGCCCGACTTCTTCGGTCAAATCCAGCGCGTGTTCGGCCACATCCAGCAGGACGACGGTCATGCGATTTTCGGTCAGCGTGCCGGTCTTGTCGGAGCAAATCACCGTGACCGAGCCAAGCGTTTCGACAGCGGGCAGTTTGCGGATGAGGGCATTGCGCTGCAACATGCGTTGCGCGCCGAGCGCCAGCGTGATGGTGACGACGGCGGGCAAACCTTCGGGGACGATGGCAACCGCAACGCTGACGGCTGTCAGCAGCATGTGACGGAGTTCATCACCGCGCATCAGCCCGAGGATGAAGATCAGGGCGGCAATGACCACGCCGACGATGGCGAGGTTCTTGCCCAGTGCATCCAACCGACGCTGCAGTGGGGTGTTTTCCTGTTTGACCCCCTGGATAAGTTCGGCGATCTTTCCGAGTTCAGTCTGCATCCCCGTGGCGACCACGAGCGCAAGTCCGCGCCCCTGCGTGACGATGGTTCCCATGTAGCCCATGTTGCGGCGGTCGCCGAGGGGGAGTTCCTCACCTGACCCGGAAAGGGCGGCGGTGTGCTTTTCGATGGGTTCAGACTCACCCGTCAGCGCGGCTTCCTGAATCCGCAGGTTGACGGCTTCGAGCAGGCGCAGGTCGGCGGGGAGCACGTTGCCTGTTTCGAGTTGGATGACGTCGCCGGGGACAAGGTCGTGCGCGGGAAGTTCCTGCAATTGTCCGTCGCGCAGCACGCGCACATTCGGCACCGACATCTTCTTGAGCGCGGCAATGGCTTTCTCGGCGCGGTATTCCTGTGTGAAGCCGAGAAGCGCGTACAAGGCAACGATGGAGAGGATGGCGACGGCGTTCTTTGTGTCGCCCAGCAAACCCGAGACGATAGCCGCCCCAATCAAAATCAAAACCATCGTGGCGGTGAGTTGCTCCCACAGAATTTGCAGGGGAGTCCGCCCGCCGCGTTCGACGAGTTCGTTCGCGCCATATTGTTCGAGACGGGCGGCGGCTTCGGCTTTGG
>CAILWD010000077.1 GCA_903837815.1 uncultured Chloroflexota bacterium
GCAAAGGTTGTCCACAGCACGCCAGCGGTGACGGACTGTCGCACCTTCACATCCAGTTCGAGCGCGAAGTTGAAGATGATGATGACCAGCAAGGAAAAGACCAGCATGGCGGAGACCAACTCGAACGAGCGCAGTTCGGCGGCGAGGTCTTTGCGGACAATGGCAAAGGTGGCTTTCCAGAGAGATGGAGAGGCGTTGCGTTTTGTATCCATGTCAATCCACCAATGCCTGTTTGTAGTATGCCAGCAGGTTTGTATCCCGCAGGTCTTCGCGTTTGGCGGAGGCTGTGATGACTCCGCGCGAGAGGATGTCGAAACGGGTGGCGAGGTCTTCGGCGCGGGCGAGGTCGTGGGAAGTCATGACCACCGTCCGCCCTTCGGCGGCGACGGAACGCAGGACTTCGTCCAGCATTTCGGAAGCGTCCTGGTCGAGACCCGTGTAAGGCTCGTCGAACAACATCACTTCGGGGTTGTGGATGACGGCGCGCCCGATGGCGAGTCGCTGCTGCATTCCACGCGAGAAGGTGCGGACTAAATCCTTGCGGCGGTTTTCCAAGCCGACCATGTTCAAGACTTCGGTAATTCGAGATTGGGCATTGGCAATGCCATACATGCTGGCGTAGAACTGCAAGTTCTCCTCGGCGGTCAGGTCGGGATAAAGCAGCGGCATATGCGAGACAACGCCCAACTTGGCGCGGACTTGCGCGGCTTCATTCGGCAGTTGATGACCCGCCACCTGAACCTGTCCCAACGAAGGACGCGACAGCGAAGCGAGGATTCTCAAAAAGGTGGTCTTGCCCGCCCCATTGGGACCCAGCAATGCCACGAACTCACCCTGCTCAACGGAGAAATCCAATCCACGCAGGATGACTTTGAGACCGAAACGTTTGACGAGTTTCTTGACAAGAATCATTTTATTTGAGGTCGAAGATTGGTAAATGGAACATGGTGAATAGTGAATGGCAATTACTATCCACTATTCACCATTCACTCACTACGCCTTCCTCTTCAACGCTTCCTTCAACTCGCCGCGCCGCTGTTGGTAGGCTTCGTCGGGGATTTTGCCTGCGCGATGGAGGTCGTCGAGAGCGATGATGGCGTCCATCACGGATTCAGGGTCGCCGAATTCTTCTTCTTCGTCGTCCGCTTCTTCGTCAATTTCTTCGCCGCGATTGCGGTCACGCCAGAACATGAACGCGCCCGCGAGGATGAGCGCCACACCCAAGCCGCCAATTCCAAAGAGCAAATTCTTGTTTTGCAGCGGGTCGGGATTGACGGCGGTGGTCTCCTGCGGCTGACCTTTCAAGGTGAAGTTGAGCGTCTCACCCTTCGCCAGATTGCTGGCGGTGTAAACGTGGAAGACCATCGAGTCCATCATCGGCTGTGTTCCGCCGTCGGTCAGGTTGTCGCCTTCGACTTCCACGCCTTCGGGAACCATCAGGCTGATTTCGTCAATCGGTAAAAACGCGCCCTGCGAAATCGAAATTTCTTTCCCGTTCGGCAGGGACGA